>CAYIGH010000004.1:27971-52556 GCA_964362915.1 Candidatus Woesearchaeota archaeon
ATGGGGGCAATATTAATAATTCAGCAGTATTACGATTGGTAAGATTTGATAATACTGCTCCAAGGGTATTCAATAATAATATTAGTTTGCCATTAGCTGGAACAAATCATTCAGGGACAAAGGTATTTAATGTATCACTTTTAGATGCATTAACTGGAATAAGAGGAGTTGCATTTAATATTACAAATGGTACTGGAACACAGAATGCCAGTTATACTGCTACAAGAGAAGGAACCACTACACAATATAGTGTTTCTGTTAGTACAGCAGGCTTTAAAGATGGAAATTATACCATAACTATATTTGCTAATGATACAGCAGGCAATCTAAATAATAGTGCGCGCGCTACAGAAGTATTATTTGATAATACTGCGCCTACTGTAACTGTTAGCTGCAGCCCTGCAACTGTAACTGCAGGGGAGAGCATAACGTGCACCTGCGCTAGAAGCGATGCTACATCTGGGATAAATGTTGTGAATTTTGTAGCTAATCCGTCAACATCTTCTACTGGGACGTTTACAAGCGAGTGTACTGTTTCTGATAAAGCTGGAAATAGCGCTACTGGAAGCACAACTTATAGAGTGGAAAGTGGTGGTTCTGGGGCGAGTTCTGGTGGTGGCGGAGGCGGAGGAAGTAGTAGCACCGGGGAAACGACAGAATGGAAGACAACTTATACTGTAAGTGATGATGCATTGAAGGATGGAACAGAAACTAGAGAATTACGTAAGAGCCAGAGGCTTAAGATTAATGTTGATGTCGGCAGTGTGGGTGGAGGGAGTAGTGGAAAGACAGAAGAGCATTATGTTGGAGTCGTTGATATTGTAGATAAAACTAAAGCCATAATAGAAGTATCCAGTACTCCACAGCGATTTGAATTAGCAATCGGTGGAACAAAAGATGTTGATCTTGATGGCGATAAAAAAGATTATGATTTAAGAGTTAAGTTAGAGAGCATCTTAGGAAGTAAAGCTGAAATAACTGTCATGCCTATTAGCGAGTTAATCCCACAACCACCTACAGCGCCAGTTCCAGAGCCTACTCCTCTTCAAGAAGCAGAACCTGAGGTAGTTACTGCTCCACCACAAGAAGAAACGAGAAGCAGTGCTGGTATGTGGATTGGCATTATAATTATAGTTCTAATAATTGCAGGAATAGTTGTTTGGCTAGTTATGCAAAGAAGATAGTCAAAATTAATAAAGTCTTTAAGGATATATTATATTTAATTTTATGATGATTTTAAAGATTTTGGGATTAATAGATTTGATCTCGGCTGTTATACTTCTTATGATGATCTTTGGCATGAAAGTATTTGCAAGTTTTATATTATTTTGTGCAGTGCTTTTATTATTAAAAGGAATGTTCGTTTTCAGCGGAGATGTATTAAGTTGGATTGATTTATTATCAGGAATTATTTTTATAATATCTTTGTTTTTTAATGTATTTACATTTCTTATTTGGTTTTGCGCTTTGTTATTGTTTGCTAAAGGATTTGTTAGTTTTCTTTAGCAAGATTAATTCTTTGCCGAAGCCAATTTGTTAAAAAGAATTCTCTTTTATACATTTGACTAGAATAAAGAAGCGAATAAAGGTCTGTTAAGGAATGGAACATCATGCCTAAAAATATATAAAAGAATCCTATCCAGAATATGCTTAATATTCCTACTAAAACATGAAATTCTATTGTATGGAATAAATGAAAATCGCCCCTTTGTTTTATTCCTTCCTTTCTTCTTTTTTCTTCTAATTTATCCATTTCTTTATGATATTCGTATGCTTCTGACAGTCTAAACTTTCTTGTATTGATAATAGCACACATATAATGATCAAAGTCAATTAAGAAAGATGAGAAAAAGAGCAATAACAAATGAAAAAGATTTATTTTAGGTACAGCTATCCAAATTAATACAGATAAAATTACTCCGAATAGGATATGCCATTTAGGTAACATGTTTCATCCTAAAAATATTACTATCCATCAAGACCTTTCTGACATAATAATGTAAATTTTTTTCAATTGTATTGACCCATCTATAGTCTGAGCTTATTTTATCTAATTTTATTTCTAAATTTTTATTAACTTGAGATGTTAAATAACATATATTTGTGGTGTAGACTCTATTAAGCAAATTATTAAATGGGTTTTTTTCAAACATTATTTCATAAACTCCTATTTTCCTTAAAATTTTTATTTTTAAGCCTGTTTCTTCGTATGCTTTTCTAACAGCTGCTTCTTCTAATCTTTCATTTTTATAGACTCGTCCACCTGGCAGCCACCATTCATTTATCGCGGGCTCTTGCTTTCTTAACACTAATAACGCTCCTTTTTCGCCCCTTATTACTAGATTTACGCAATAAATAGGATAATTTTCCAACATACTCTTGTATTCTACATCTGACTGTTTTTTTCTCATTTTTATGATTCTAATTTTTTAATTATATCTGAAAATGCCGGGCGGGTTATTAGCACGCCGGCAGTTATGCCTATAATTGTTGTCAGAGCAAAACCTTTGAACAAGCCTGCGCCTGCCCAATATAGAGGGATTAATGAAACAACTCCTGTTAGATATGCGCTTACTATTACAAAAAGAGCGCGTTTCATTCTTTCTTTAATGCTTGTTATTCTAGATCTTGCTGCTTCATCTAGAATTACTATCTGCTGGTCAACACCTGTACCTATTGTGGCTAGAATTCCTGCTATAGAAGGAAGATCCAGATTCCAGCCTATAAAAGATGCAACTCCTAGAATTATTATTATTTCAGAAAAAGATGTTAAGAGCAATGCTAGAGAGGCCTTGAATTTTCTGTAACGCACAAATATTATTATTGATACTGCCAAGATTGATACAATTCCTGCTAAAATAATCTTAGCGGAAAACTCTTCCCCTAATGTTGGAGATATTGTGTCCAATCTAACAATATTTAATTTATAGGGGAGACTGCCTGTAAGAAGAATTGTCTGCAGTTTTTTCATCTGCACCCTAGCATTTTTTAGGGCATCTTCTTGTATCGAGCCTGAGCCAGATCCTTGAATTGAAATTTGCGTTGTTACTTGTCCCTGCAGGCCTGCACTTATTAAGAGAGATTCTACCTCTTTTTCATCTACATATAATGTCAACTTCTCAGATAGATATTGCCCTGATTCGTCTAGAGTTAGATTGTTAGTTATTTCTGCATGCCTCTTTGCTGACTCTTCTGAGAGATAGATAGTGAAAGCAAAATTGCAGAATATGTCTCCTGAAGGATTAGGTGAACATGATGTAACTCCCGCGCATGTTGCATCATTTCTGCAAACATCTCTAATATCACGATCTCCTCCTAAGAACACTGTTTCGTTTCCTATTTTAGCTTCAAACTTTCCTTGCTGTCCAATTAGTTGTTGCAAGTCAGAAGGAGTTGCTCCTGCTATTTCCACAAGTAAAAACTTATCCCCGGAAAGATCTGTTATTCCTTTTACATTTATATCAGATAGCCCATATACATTAAATCTATTTCGTGTTATAGCTACTAAATCATCAAGTTGCGAATCTGTTATAGAAACATCTGGTTTGACTAGGGCTCGTGACCCTCCTCTAAGATCTAGGCCTGTTTGTATTTTTGTCTTTGGGACTGATTCTACTGTAATTTTCAATGTCTCATTAGTTAATATCGCATATTCATTTTTATTTGTTAATACATTTAAACGCTTTTCTTCGTTAGTTAGAAATAGCTCATTTGCTATTATCGAATAATCTTCTTTTGTCTTTATTTCTTTCCCGTTTATTGATTTTATTATCTCTCCTGCAGTGAGTCCCTCTTTTGCTATAATAGACTCCTGATCAATAGATGTTATTATTGCCCCTGACTCAAATGTTGGCCTAATAGCTATTAAAGAAAATGCTAGGGCTATTATTAATATCCAGATCCTAAATGTTAATTTCATGCTCTTTCCTCCTTAGCTTCTATATACCATCTTAACAATGGGGCATTTGTTAGCCATGTATTTAAAATATCAAAGACCAGACCTATCAATAATATTGTAAATATCTGTTTAAGAACATCGGAGAAAGTATAGATTACTATTAGTGAGATTCCAACTGCTGTTATAGAAGTTATTGTCATTGTCATGCCTGTCTTGAATGCATCTAATATTGCATAGTTCATAGACCCTTCTCTTCTCTTTAATAGCCTAGAGGTTAACAAAATATCTGTGTCTACACTGTAGCCAATAAGCATTAAGAAGGCGATTATTCCAGCTAAAGACAAGTTAAATTTTAATAAATCAACTGTTGCTATAGTCATTATTATATCTGCAAATGCAGAAAGAATTACTACGAAACTTGGCACAAATGTTCTGAATACAAAGAAGACCACTAGTGCCATGAATATGAAAGCTAAAATTATTGCGAGTCTTATCTGCTGATAAAAACCAGAAGATAGCGCTGCCCCTGAAAATTCAATAGAAGAGTTATCTTGATCTAGTTTGTATCCTAAATAATTTTCTAATGAGGATTTTATTTCATCTGCATTTGATTTTGTTTCTAAAACAAGACCTTTTTGACTTCCTGTTCGCAATTCAGAAATCTTTCTTATTGAAATATCTGGAAACTGGCCTTTGAGAGAATTCTTTAATTCTTCCATATTAACTTTTTCATCTAAAACAGTTATTGTTGTGCCACCTGTTAAAGATACATCTTTGTATATTATATCTCCATTCTTTAATGTAAAATTAACTAAATAAATTATTGAAAATATAAGCAATATTGCCGGAATTAAAATTGTTAACTTATAATGTTTATCATACCAATTTTTTGTATCTTGATTTTGATGAGTAATAGCTTGTTCCATTTTATTATACTATAAATTATACTTTTAAAGATTCCTATTATTATGAAGGAAAATGCGCCGGCCGGGAGTTGAACCCGGGCAATCGCCTTGGAAGGGCGATGTCATACCGTTAGACCACCAGCGCTTAATATATTTATTAAAATTAGAGTTTTTAAGTGTTTGGAGATTTAAGGTTGTGCTATCTGATCAATATTATATAACGATGTTGAATTTCTCATGTGTAATATTTCCTCCCTCTCTTTTTTTAATAAATAATTCGTTTCTATTTGACACAGCAAACTCGACCTTTATTCCCTTCCAAAAAATCTTTTCCAAAAAGATTTTTTTTCCTCTTTCTTATTATTGTCTTCCTGAAGTATTACTTCATATTTTATTTCTGGTTTTGTCTTTAGAACTGGAGCTTCATTTGCTAAATCTTCATCAACTTTCTTTATGGCTTTTTCTACCTCTAATTTGGAGTGGCCTTGACTAACTAGGGCCCATCTTAGAGACTCTTTAGTATATCCCTTTTTTAGATTCTTCCTGATATAATCTGAAAGTTCCTGCATATAATTTTTCTTCTTGAACATAGAATAAAAAAGGAAAAACTATATTTAAACTTATTCTTGGTTTTGCATTTGTGTAATAGAAAGATGTTATTCCATCTTTATTCTTTCTTCTCTACTGCAAATAAACTAGATAGAGTATTATCTTTATATGCTTCTAAAAAAGTGATGAAATAAGCTAATATTAAGGGCCCCAAGATTAAGCCCAACATGCCAAATATGAAAAGACCGCCAATCATGCCTACTAATACAATTACTTGAGACAGGTCTGTTTTCTTTGAAATAATATATAATCTAAGAACATTATCTATATTAGAAACTATAAGAATATTATATAATAAGAAAAGAGTGGCAATAAATGTATTGCCTTGGCTAAATAGATAGATTGCAGCAGGAATCCAAACGAAGAAAGCCCCAAGAACAGGTATTACAGATAATATTAATGTCAGTACAGAGAGTATTAATGCATTTGGAATGCTGAATAAAAAGAGGCCTATCCCTGCCACTATACCCTGGACTATCCCAACAACAAATTGCCCGTAGACAATAGAGTTAGTTATGTCCTTAAACTGCTGTATTAATTTTTTTTCTTGTATTTTATTAAGCGGAGATAAAGCGGAAGAAAACTCTCCTAATTTATCTGAATCGCGCAGTGCAAAGAAAAAAACGAATGCTACTATAACAAAATGAAACATTATAGTGGGAATTTCAAGAAGCAGATCGACTAATGTATTTAGAATAGCTGAACTTATTTTATTTATTACACTTCCCAGAGTTGTAGTCATCTGGATAATAAATGATTCTGGAGCTGATGGAAAAATTATTTTTATTAAATTTTGTGCATCAAATGCCTGCGCATCTTTGAACAATTCAAAAACTTGATTAACCATAAATGGGGTAAGAAAATATAAGGGAACAACTATAAGAATTATAACTATTAAGCTTACAACTATTGCTGAAATGTTTTTTGCTTTTGTTTTATTTAGAATCCTTTTATATATTGGAAAAAATGTATATGCTAACAAAAGCCCTCCTATTATTGATAATCCAATTGGCCTGACTAATATAAATACTAGAATAGCCAATAATAAGATCAACAATAGCACTGAGAGTCTTTTTATATCTTTGTCGCTTATTTCCATTATTTCATTTATTGATTGGAGTATATAAGATTTGCGGGAGATTTTAAAAAAATTTATAAAGCAAGATTAATTTTATAAGTGATGGAAAGCGTTTTGAAGAAGATTTTTTCTGGAAAATCTGATGAAGTGGTGCATAATGAATTTATCAAATTTAGCAGAGGAATTTTTGATAATAGATATCTAATTGAAGCAAAAAAACAGAAAGATAGGTGGAATATTAAAACAGGATATGAATTTGCTAATTTTTTAGTTGAAAAATGCTTGATTAAAGTAAATGGAGAAGTTGATTTAAGCGGAGTTATTGTTTATACTGGAAATTTAAGTGATTCTAAAGTTCCTATTGAAAGAATTAAGCAATTTATGGGGGTGAAACAATATATTATTAATACAAGGATTAATACATCTGATGTTTTAGATTTAATGCATAAGCATCCAAAAGCATTTTATGCTTTATCTTTTAAGTTTGATGATGGTGAATTAAAAATAAAGCCAAAGGCCCCTAAAGGCGCTAAGCCTTCTAATAAAGGAGGAGGCAAGCCAAAAGCTGATTTTTGCTCTTTAAAAACTAATGATAAAAGCATTATAGATGACTTGTTTTTCGATTTTCCTGATTTTAATGAAATACAAATTAAACATACTCTAAAAATTGATGAGGTAATTATTCCAAAAGGAGTTGATGATCCTGTACAAATGCGGAAAATGTCAAAGAGGAGAGGGAAAATAATTAGGGAAATTAATGCTGGCGGGCAGAGCGAGAAAAGAGAGGTTGAGTTTGAGGCGTAAATTTAATAAAGTTTATTTACTTAGTTTCTAGGAATTTATTAATATAATATATTATTTTTTCTTTCATGTTAGCATTTATTGAGACTTCTTCTCCATAATGCGTTGGCTTACTGAATAATATGCCCTCTCTCTTAAGTTCTTTGGCCATATCTTTTACCCTCTTTCTTATTTCAGGAGGAAAGCCTTTTGGCACGTTGTCTATTGAAGTATGACTATGTTTAAACTTCCCTAAACGAGATAATTTATGTAATATCTTCCCTTTTATTTCTTCATCTGACCACATCTTAAAGTCTATTATATTATACTTTGAACAGTAATATTTATATACTTTTCTACTTATAAGATTTTATGGAAAAATCATTATTAATAAAATTTTTAGGAGAGAATCCTGTATTTAGAATAGTAGATTTTTTAATTGAGAATAAAGGGCTTGATTTCTCGAAAAAGGAAATTGTTGAAGGAGCTGGAATATCCAGAGCATCTTTATTTAATTGTTGGAATCAGTTAGAATCTCAGGGAATTGTGGTTGTAAAAAGAAAATTTGGCAAAACAAAATTGTATAGTTTAAATTCAGAGAGTCCTATTGTAAGAAAATTACTTGAATTGGAAAGTGTCCTGATTGCCAAAGCTTTGGAGAAAGAAAAAGAAACTGAGATTTTGGCTTAATAATTTAATATTCCAGGCCTTTCCTAGCCATTATGCCTTTATCATAAGGGTGCTTGATTTTTTTGATTTCTGTTACTAAATCAGCCAATTCAAATATTTTTGGAAAAGGAATATGCGAGCCTGTTAAAATTAATTCTTTATTTTTTGGCTTATTTTCTATTAATTCTATTATTTTCTCTTCCTGAAGAATCTTTAATTGGACAGCATAGAGTATTTCGTCAGCTATTATTATATCATAGTCTTGATTTAGCGAGGATTTTAAGTATTCTAGAGCTGTTTTTACTTTTTCTATATGGTGTTGTTTTGGCTTTCCTACTATCCAAGAGCCTGCACCAAATCTTTTATAAGAAAAATTATCGAATTTTTCTAAAGCCCTTATTTCACCAGGATGCTCAATTTCATAATCTCCTGCGCCGTTTTTCATAAATTGAACTAGGTGAACTGAAAAACCAGAGCCGCATGCTCTTAAAGCAGTGCCCAAAGCAGAAGTTGTTTTCCCTTTTCCATTTCCCCAAAAAATTTGGACTAAGCCTAGTTTTGATTTATCTGGCTGAGACATTGGTCTTTATATGATCCTGATTTCTCACAAAGATTTTTATTATTTATTGCTATAGAAAGTTTATAATAGCAGGATTCTTTATATTCTTTTGATGTTATTTTTTCACAAAAAATAGGATCTTTATTTTTTATTGCAAGCTCCGCATAATTTTTATTTGTCTTTTTTTCTATTAGTTTGGGGATAAATATTATTATTGAGAATACAATTAGAAATAAAATAAAGATTATTATTAAATGTGCGAAATCTTTACTTAGCATGTTTAAAAACAGAGGGAAGAGTTTAAATTTGTTTCTAATAAGTGATATTGTCAACTTATCTAGAGGTAGGCAAATTATCCTCTGCTTTATAGCTGATTGTGTTTTAATTATATTTTATAAAAATATCCAAAAGTATTTTATTGTCGGACATTAGATAATAAATAGATTAAAAAAGGATAAAAAATATTGTTTTCATAAAGCGTCGGTATTAATTTCAGGCATATCATGTTATCTTGACAGTATCCTAATAAGTGAAGATTTATATAGGATAATACTTTATAATATCTAATGTTATTTGGTAATATAAAGTAATATGAAGGAGAGAATATCTGCTACCGTTGATGAAAGAACTATAAAATTTTTAGATTCTTTAATAAAAAACAGGAAGTATAGGAATAAATCTCATGTTATCGAGAAAGCGATTGAGATTTTATGGGAGGAAGAAAATGATAAGAATAAGGAATGAATCTGATTTTGCATCATTGTTTAAGAAGAATTATAAAAAAGGGCAGATGATGATATGGGTGATATTAGCTATAAGTATAGTTGTGATAATAATGCTTTTCTTTTTTTTAAGAGGCAGAATAATTAGGCCTGGTCTTGAAGAAAGAATTGAACTAGATCCTAGTACATTTATTGATAATTGTGTTAAAGAAAGTGTGGAAGAAGCAATTGATATTATTCTTCCACAAGGAGGATTTATTGCACCAAAACATACTAAGATGTATAACAACATTAATGTAAGCTATTTATGTTATAATGCCGGGAATTATCTGCCTTGTATAAATGAACATCCTATGTTCTTAAATGAAATCAAAGATGAAATAGAAGATTATATTAGTCCTAAAATTAATAGGTGTTTTGAAGATTATAAAACTGAAATAGAAAAAAGAAATGCTGATGTTAAATTAGGGATAATGAAGCTTGAAGTGAAACTTGCGCCTAATAGGGCTTTTGTTGACATTGAAAAAGACGTGAGTATAAGGTTTAAAGACCAAAATTATAATTATAATGAATTTAATATAGGAATTATAAGCCCGGTTTATAATTTGGCTAGATTGGCTGTAGAGATAGCGAGTCAAGAAGCTAAATATTGTTATTTTGAATATGTTGGATATATGATATTATATCCTAAATTCAAGATTAATAGAAATTCATTTAGTGATTCAACTGAAATTTATACTTTAAAGGATAAAAAATCTGGAAAAGAAATGAATATAGCTATAAGGAGCTGTGCAATTCCGCCAGGATTTTAAATGCCGAGGATAATATGACAAAAAACAAATTTAAAATAGGATTACAGATTTTTTTATTAATAGCAAGTATCTTCGCATTTTCCTATATTTTAAATGAGAGTTTAGAAGGAATAGTTATTGCAAAAAATAGAAGTGATAAGATAAGCGTATTAAATATCCTGCCTTTGGCTTTAAAGATAATGGTCAGGTTAATATTTAGTGAAAAAACTCTTGCCTCTGCTTTAGAAGCGAGTGATTTAGGTACCGGAACTGCAACTTGTATAAATGGGAAGGATGGAAGCATATGCCAAGAATATCCTACTAGCGAATGTACTTCTAAATGTACTGCTGAATGTTTACCTACAACAAGAGATAACGTACCTTCCTGTAAATTAGGCACATGTTATGATCCTAATATTGGAACATGCCAAGAAAGAGCGACAAAAGAAGCGTGTGAATCAGATGGAGGCAGATGGTTTGATGATCCTGCTGGGAATGTAGCAGAGTGCCAGAAAGCGTGCTGCGTTGTAGGAGATGATGCTATACCTTTAGTTACAGGAAGAGAATGCGCTAAAATAGGAGAGACTAGCGGCATTACAACAGTATACAGAATAGATAAGAAAAAGGAGATAGAATGTCTTGCATTGGCTAAAACTCAAACAGAGGGTGCATGTGTTTTTGAAGGCAGTGAAGAAAGAAAATGCAAGTTTCTAACGAAGGGAGAATGCTTAACAAATAATGGAAGATTCTATGAAGGTACATTATGTACGCATCCTGAGCTAAATATGGGCTACGAAAAGCAGGCAACTGCCAGATGTGTTGAGGGAAAAGATGAAATATACTGGTTTGACAGCGAGGGAAATAGGGAGAATATTTATGATGCTAACAAAGTTAAAAGCTGGAATAATGGATATATTCTGCCAAAAGAAGATGCTTGTGAACTTGAAGAAAGGAATGATGCTTTAAGAAATCAGAAAACATGTGGAAATTGCAATAGGATTTTAGGAAGCGTTTGCGGACAGAAAACTGGAAATGAGAAATTATCTGACAATAGTATAGATGTTGTTTGCAGAGATCTTAGATGCAGAGATAAAGAAGGTAATATAAGAGAAAATGGAGAGAGCTGGTGTGAATATCAAGGGGCTATTGGTGTTGACCAAGGTGCTGGAGGATTCAGCAGGTCTGTTGATACACCCGGAAGCAGGCATTTTAGAGCAACTTGTATAGATGGAAATATACAAATTGATCCTTGTGCGGATTATAGAAATGAAGTCTGTGTTGAACAAAGAAATAAAAGGGATGATGGAGAAGAGATATCCAGTTCTGCCTGCATAACTAATTTGTGGCAATTATGCTTGAATTACAATTCAAAAGTTGAAGGTAAGGGAGAAGAGCGATTAGCATCTATAGAAAAAAGGAATAGTGAATGTTTAAAGAATCCTCAATGCACTTTAAAAGAAATAGATATTGCTGATAAATTCAAATTTGAACTGTGTGTGCCTAAATATGCTCCCGGGTTTGATTTGAAAAAGAATGCAGAGGGTGGAGAACTAAGCTGTGCGTTTGGAAACCAGAAATGCACTGTTATATTTGTAAAAGAATTGACAGGATGGAAGGCCAAAGTAAATAAAGGATGCTTGGAAAAAAGATTTGCAGAGCAAATGAATGATTTGTGCATGAGTTTGGGAGATTGCGGGGCAAGTGTTAATTATAATGGCGACTTAACTGAAAATTATAGGGTCCATAATACCAAAAAACTTGATAAAAATTACTTAGAAGGGCTTAAAGAATATTCTGAAACAGTAAAAGGACAATATGCTGATATTAATATTGGTGCTTATATAAATGCAGTTGGAGGAATGGAAAAATTAGGAGGGAGTTTTGATAATCCTACTCCTGACGAGCTTGCTCTTGGAGGAACTATTGCTGGAATAACAGGAGGACTTATTCTTTTAGGAATTAAAGGTGGAGTTTTTACTGGAACAGGAGCATTAGCCCCACTCATCCAAACAGGTTATGTATCTACTGTTGGAATCGCAGGGGCATTAGCTGGAGCAGCTATAGGATTTGCAGTTACTTCTTTATTAATTCAATACACTGGCATAGGCGCTGGATTAGACCCTGCAATGACATGGAGCCTGATTGCGGGAGGAACTTTGGGAGGGGCTCTTATAGGGGCTTATGTTACTGGATTGTCAAGCAGTGTTGCAAGTAGTTTGGGTGCTAGTTCAGCTACTGCAGCGGCGAGTGCGGCAGCAGCGGCAGCTGTTGCTGGCTTAGTATTGATTGTGGTTGCTGTTATCATTATTGTTGTATTAATTGTTATGGGAATAGGAGACACAAAAAAGAGAATAGTTGAATTTCAGTGCCAGCCATGGCAGGCATCTCTTGGAGGCGCAAAATGTGGAGAATGTGGAAAAGACAGCTATCCTTGTTCTAAATATGCCTGCCAAGCATTAGGACAAAGCTGTGAATTAGTCAACGAAGGAACAAGAGAGGAAAAATGTATTAATATAAATCCTGGAGATGTTAGCGCTCCTATTATAAAACCTTGGAGGGAAATATTAACTAGCGGATATAAATATAGTGAAGTTTCTGATAATGGAGTCAAAATAGCCGGCGAGGGCAATGATGGATGTATAGGCTCTTACACTAATATAATTTTTGGAATAAGTTTGAATGAACCAGGGCAATGCAGATATGATGTAAAAAGCACTGCTAATTTTGATGAGATGGAATTTGATTTTGGAGCGAGGAATTTATTTTTATATAATCATTCACAGTTTTTCAGCATGCCTGACATAGCCAGCTTAGGATTGCCAGGATATGACCCTAATAGAAGAGCTGATTTTAATTTAAATGTCAGATGTATAGATTCAAGAGGGAATGGAAAAGATGCAAAAGAATATATTATTAACTTCTGTGTAAAGCCTGGAGAAGATAAATCTCCGCCTATAATAACAGGAAGAGAGCCTGTAAATGAATTTGTTAAATTTGATGCTTTGAGCATAGATGCTGCTGTTTTCACTAACGAGCCTGCTGAATGCAAATGGAGTTTGTATTCTAATAAGAAATATGATGAAATGGAAAAAAGTTTTGAATGTGCAAATGATATAGAAGATAGGGAATCATTACTAGGATGGAAATGCGATACTACATTTGATATTAATAAAATTGATAATGTTTTCTACATAAAGTGCAAGGATCAGCCTTGGAATGCTGGAAATGAGAGCAAGAGGAATGAAATGAGCAATCCTTATGAGTTTAGAATTAAAAAAACAGCTAATCCATTGGTTATTGATTATGTTAAGCCGAATAATGAAACCTTAATTTTTGGAGTAGGGCCTGCTACTGTAATTTTAGAAATTAAAACATCAGGAGGAATTGATGGAAGAGCAACATGCTCTATTTTTGGATCTAATATGGGAGAAACATTTGGAACAATTCATAAGCAATTATTCAATAGAATAATTGCAGGGGATTATGAATTTCCAATTATGTGTGAAGATATTGCTGGGAATGTTGCAGAAGCCACATCTAAATTCAGAGTTGAATTAGATTCTGACTCGCCAATAATTACAAGAGTTTACAAACAAGGAGGAGATTTAGTTATTATTACAAATGAAGATGGAGAATGCTCTTTTGTCAGAGACAGAAATGAAGGGGAAGCATGCAATTTTGCATTTGAAAACGGAACTTTAATGTCAGGATATGAAAAAATACATAGCACTGATTTCTATGTTTCTAAATATTATATTAAATGCAAGGACAAATGGGAACATGTTTCAGGAGACTGCAGTATTGTTGTTAAGGGGGAGGAGTATATGTATGAGGCATAGCAAGAATTATAAACAAATTTCTCTTGATAGAATTATGCAAGTTTATGCAAAAAAGGGGCAGATGACTATATTTATTATAGTTGCTATAGTTATTGCAATACTTATTTTATTGTTCTTTTTACTCCGGCCTAGATTGCCTGGGATATTTGAAGAAGAGTTGTCTCCTACAAGCTATTTGAAAGGATGTATTGAGCCGGAAGTCAGGCCTGCTGTTGAGCTTCTTGCTAAACAAGGCAGCTATCAGGCCCCTGAGGGATATATAGAATATAAAGGGGCTAAAATAAAATATTTATGCTATACTGATGATAATTATGAAACGTGTAATGTGCAACAGCCAATGATAAAACAAAATTTTGAGAGAGAGCTTAATTTGATGTTGAAAAGCAGGGCAAATCAATGCGTGAGAAATTTAATCTCGGAATATGAAAAGAGAGGTTATGAAGTTTCTTCTGGAGGAATAGATTCTTCTGCTTCTATTGTTCCTAACAAAATCATTATCAGTTTTAATGCACCTTTAACTATTAGTAAAGAAACTAGTCAGAAATTCCAGAATTTTGATGCAGAAATAAATAGTGAAATATATGATCTTTTGTTTATTGCAAACAGCATTGTTGAATATGAGGCTGAATTAGGGGATAGTGCGACTGAATTATATCTGCAGTATTACCCTGATTTAAAAATAGAAAAAATTAAATTAAGTGATGGAACTAAAATTTATAAGTTGAGTAATGTTATTACAGGAGAAGAGTTTAGTTTCGCTTCAAGAAGCTTGGCATGGCCTGCTGGCTACGGACTGGAGGAAATATGAAAAAAGAATTAATATTTTTATTTGCTGTAATAATTTTAAGCTTGTTTGTTGTTGCACAAACAGATGAACCAACTGTTTGTTGTGAACAGACTAAATCAGGATTATATTGTCAAGATGTTCCTCAGAGCGAATGCAAGCCAAATGTCAGGCAATTACCAACTTCGTGCGAATCTACCTCTTATTGCAAGGCAGGAGTATGCTATGACTCAAATGAAGGAACTTGTTTAGATAAGACTCCTCAACTTGTATGCAATGCTAATAGCGGGATTTGGAGTGAACAGAGTCCACCGCAATGCGAGCTAGGGTGCTGTATGCTAGGAGACCAAGCTGCTTTTGTTACATTAGTCAGATGTAAAAAATTATCCAGCTTCTTGGGCTTGCAAACAAATTACAATAAGGCAATTAAAAGTGAAGTAGAGTGTGTTTTAACTGCTAGCTCTCAAGAAAAAGGGGCTTGTGTCTATGATTTTGAATTTGAAAGAATATGCAAATTTACAACTAGATTTGAATGCGCTCAAGGAATTGGCGAGAATAATGTTAAAGGCGAATTCTTTCCTGAAAAGTTATGCAGTGCTGAAGAATTGGGAACAAAATGCGGACCTACTAGGGAGACTACATGTGTTCCTGGAAAAGATGAAGTATACTTTATTGACAGTTGCGGAAACCCTGCCAATATCTATGATGCCGGCAAATTAAATGATAAAGATTACTGGAGCAATGTAAAAGATAAATTAGAATCATGCAAACCTAATTCTGATAATGCTAATTCTCCAAGCTGTGGAAATTGCAATTACTTATTAGGAAGCTATTGCAGAGATAGTGATAAGTCAGGAGCTAATCCTACATATGGAGAGAATATATGCGCTGACTTAAATTGTAAAAATACACAAAATGGCAAATCTTACAGGCATGGGGAAAGCTGGTGTGTTTTTGATGATGAAGGTTCTGTAGGAGAGGGAATTAATTCTGTCGGAAGCAGATTCTTTAAACATATTTGTATTAATGGAGAGGAAGTTTTAGAGCAATGTGCTGATTTTAGACAGGAAGAATGCATAGAGGATAAAATTGAAACTTTATTAGGGGATTTTGCGCAGGCAGCATGCAGAGTAAATAGATGGCAGGATTGTGTTGCTCAGAATAATCAGGCTGATTGTGAGAACACTGACAGAAGAGATTGTTTATGGAATGAAGAGGTGAAATTGTATTTAGAAGGGGCTGCTAAGACTGGAGCTTGCTTTCCAAAGAATCCTCCTGGATTGAAATTCTGGGAAGGGGCTGACGCTCAAAGAATTTGTGCACAGGGAAATGCACAATGTGTAGTAACATTTGAAAAAGGTTTATTTGGCGGCGAGAAATGCGTGGATAATTGTGAATGTTTGGACGGCTCTTGGGAAAAAGAAAGGGCAGAGATATGCTTGAGTTTGGGAGATTGCGGGCCTAATGTTAATTGGGTGGGGGATATAGGATATAAGTCAGGGTATAATATTAGCTTTGGAAAGATTAAGAAGAAATAGATTTGGTTATTTTGAATGAGATTCTAGTAAATTTATAATTATTTTTGCATTTAAACTATTTTGTTTTACTACCAAAAGAAACATAGAATAGATATTATGTGAGATATTTATCTCTTTTATTTGTTTATTAGACATTAATTTTCTTTTTATATATTCATCTGCACATGATCTGGATATAAACTCGATTTCTTTAAAATCTAGTATAATCTCTTTTTCAGAGAGCTGACTAAGAAAACTAAAAAAGTCAGCGACTGCATTTCTTGTTATTATCATTTTTCCGAAATAGTCAGATAATTTAATTTTTTGAATCATTTTATTCTAGGTATTTGTATATATTTAAGCTTTTTCTAGGGTCTTTAAAAGGAATATAGATTAATGTTCCATTTAATTTCTTGTCTAGTATTCTAATCATATTTTTGTGAATAAATCCCTTTCTGGAAGATCAAAAGATATGTCTTTTTCTAATTGAGATAAAATTTTTATTATATTGTTGAATTTATTTTCCTTCATTAAAAGTATAATTATGAAAACGTTTTAAACTTTTTAGACATATTTTTGTTATTCTATAGTAATAGCAAAGTTTAAATAATATCAAAATATTATAAAAAGTATGGGATTAGTTAATAGATTGGAGGATTGTGGGAGGAGGTTAGCTTTAGCAGGGGCTTTGGGTAGTTCTTTGTATATGAGTGGGTGTGTAGAACCACCTAAAAATGGAGAATTTTATACTTCAGAAGAGGTTAAGCAACATGAGGAAAATGCGGCTTTTCTTAGGGTCGGTGGATTGCTGTTGGGATTAGGTGGAGTTAATGCAACAGATGCGCTTCAGGCAGGAAGTTATGCTGTTGCTTCTCAAGCGGCGAATATGGCTGCAGTAGGTCAAGAACAATTAGCTGTAGGAAAAGCAACACAAAATAGAACTACTTTAAATATTCAGATCCCAGCACAAAATCCTGTCATAGGAGAAAATACTTTACAAAACGAAAAGGAAAATAAATATAATGAGGGTAATCGCTTAAATATTAAGAAGAGTAGAGAAAAGATTCCCGTCAACTCTCCACTACATAGACCATCAACACCTATGGGGTATTATGTTACTGTTGCCTCTTATAACTATCGCAAGGATTTCGACAGGAATGATTCAATAAGGTATCCTAATGAATATTTTGGAATTAAAGAAGATTTTGGAATGAACGAAAGAATAGGCATAGTATTGCACAACAACAGGGATAAATTTTCAGAGGTAACCTATCAATTGTTAAATAGCAGAGGCGAAATTATAGATGAAAAAACGATTTATGACAGCTGGTTCATAGAAGTTAGTTATAATATAAGTGAGGAAGAAGCTGCTAGTTTGCCTCAAGACAAAAGATCAAAAATTAACAGATTAGAACCTGGTGAATATCGTGCAGTATGGTATTCTAATGGTAAACTTGTTACTATGTGGGACTTTGGAGTTATAAAGGATTAATTTTATTTTGTCTTCACGAATCTTTATAAATAATAGTTCTTATAATAGTTTATGAGAAAAAGAGGGAATATATTAGTTTGTATTTTAGAAATCTTTTTATTAATATCTATGAGTTTTGCTATTTCTTTTGTTTTAAGTGATAATCTTATTAGTGCGCAGGGAGAGTTTGTTGGACCTCCACTCCCACCTACAGAAGTCGAATTGAAAGGAGCTAGTAGCGGATCTTTAACGCCTGTTCCAGCGCAATCAACAGCCTTGAGATTTAGCGGCATTTCCGGGACAGGGACGTCAGGAATTGATGTTACGATTCCTGTTACAAATGTAGAACAAGGATTACAAGCATTCCAAACACCTGGCGGAGCTATTAGTGGAGAGATAACTAGTCCTTCTATAGTTAATGGAAAATTAACTGCTCTTGTTGACGGAAAGCCCGTAACACTTACTCAACAAGGAACATCAGAACTTCAAGCAGCATTAAATCTTAAAGGAATTACACTACAACCTGCTCCCTCATATTCGTATAAAGTTCCTTTACTTGGCACACAAATCAATAACTTCTTTTTAGGCAATTTAGTTGAGGGACTAATATGGAGCTTGTTTGTTGTTGGTGCAATTCAACTTATTGGAAGTGTTGCAGGCCTTGATAGAGATTTAACAAATACATTAAGCATTGCTGCTGCTTCCGGAATTATAGGCGGAAAGGCACTATATGGTTTATTTGGAACTGGACAAAGTGGATTTTTGGGAGGACAGGGAGCAATAGGGGGTTGGCTTAGTCCTTTAGGAGCAACTGGCTTGGGCGCGCTCATAGCATTTGGTATATTTGTTGCATTATATTCAAAAGAAAAAAAGAAATTTATAAGTTTTCAATGTCTACCATTTGAGCCTCCTATTGGGGGTGCGAAATGTGAAGAATGCAATAAAGATTCTTTTAGACCTTGTTCAGAATATAGATGTAAAAGTTTAGGACAGGCCTGTCGGTTATTAAATCCTGGAACAAATGAGGAAAGATGTGCTTGGGTAAATCCACGGGATGTTAAATCCCCAACAATAGAGCCATGGGCAGATGCATTAAAACCAAGCGGATTGGCTTATGTGCCTGATAATACAATAAGGCCTCCAAATAGAGGTGTAAAAATTGTCAAGGGAAGAGATGGGTGCATACAGGCATTTACGCCTTTGGAATTTGGAATTATATTAAACGAGCCAGCGCAGTGCAAGATTGATTATAACCCTGATAAGACTTTTGATCAAATGGGATTCTATTTTGGAGGGAGTAACTACTATAGATATAATCATACCCAAAGAATGAAACTGCCTGGACCAGATACTGGAGGGATAATTGCAGGAGGATTGGCGCCTGAACTTAAGAATGATGGGTTCTTTAGTTTATTTGTACAGTGCAGAGATGCTAATGGTAATGTAA
This sequence comes from Candidatus Woesearchaeota archaeon, assembly GCA_964362915.1. Classification (GTDB taxonomy): domain Archaea; phylum Nanobdellota; class Nanobdellia; order Pacearchaeales; family GW2011-AR1; genus JAUSIK01. The sequence goes on from CAYIGH010000004.1 coordinate 47,041, forward strand.
ATGAAGATAAGTTTGTATTCAATTTCTGTGTTGATCCGAGCCCTGATACAACTCCTCCTGTTATTGAAGGCACGAGTATAAAATCAGGGGGATTTGTTAGATATAATGCACAAAATGTGCCTATAGAATTATATGTTAATGAGCCTGCTGAATGCAAATGGAGTAGAGGCAGCAAGGCATATAATGATATGGAGAACTCTATGAATTGTGCAATTGAAACATTTCAGATTAATGCTGATTTGAATTATGTTTGTAAAGCTAATTTAACTGGTATAAAGAACCAACAAGATAATAAATTCTACTTCAGATGCAAGGATCAGCCTGGAAAGCCTGAAAGTGAGAGAAATGTCAATACACAAAGTTATGAATTAATATTGAAAGGCTCACAACCATTAAGTATTCTAAGTGTTGGGCCTAATGGAACTATTTTTGGAAGCACAGATACTGTAACGATTGATCTAACTGTCAGGACAGATGATGGCTCTGAAGAAGGAAAGGCAATTTGCTACTTCTCTGATACTGGACTACAAGACAGTTATATTACTATGTTTGAAACAAATAGTTTCGATCACAAACAAAGCTTAGATTTGGTTGCGGGGAATTATAAGTACTTCTTTAGATGCATTGATTCTGGAGGCAATAATGCTGAAGCAACAACAGAATTCTCTGTGGTTATTGATAAGAGCGCACCGATGGTGACAAGGGCTTATAAAGAAGATGGACTAAAGATAGTTACTGAAGAAGATGCAGAATGTGTTTATGATTTGAAGAGCTGTAATTATGTCTTTGAAGAAGGTCTTCCTATGATTTATAGCAATCCTTCTATAAAAATGAATCATTTTGCTGAATGGAAAGCAAATTCTGTTTATTATATTAAATGCAGAGACCTGTATGGAAATCAACCAGGGCCAAATGAATGCAATATTGTTGTAAATTCTGTTGAATTGGTTAAAGAAGAGATATAGGCTCTGCCTTGATTAATTTAGAAATAGAAAGTTTTATAAGTTAATACGTATTAAATACGTATATGGAGGTTAAATTTATACATAAGATCAGCAAGGGAAGCAGGTTTAATCAGATTTATATTCCTAAAGAGAAAGAGAAAGAATTTGAAATAGGGGATTTGGTAGAAATTAGATTATTGCAGAAGAAAAACAGATTATATTATTCTAAAAATTTAAAGAGGCTTAGTGAATTTAAGGAGAGATTAATCAGCGAGGTATTTAGATTCTTATCAGGTTATAGGGAAATAGAGCAGGTTTTTGTGTTTGGCTCGTTTTTAACTATGAGGGAGGACTATAATGATATAGATATTTTAATTATTTCTGATAAAGATAAAATTGATGATACGATTTATGAAGATCTTGCTGATAAGTTTAATCTTAAATTTCATTTAATTAGATTAACTGCTGATGAATTAGAAAAACAGATTCGAATATGCCCTTTAATCAGGGGCATGATTTACTCTTCTGTATCAAACAAAGAGATTAAAGGCCTGCCTAATAGAGATATAAATAATAATCATATAAGGTTTCTTTTGATGCTTCCTGAAGATGTAATAAATGTTGATATTAATAGTAAAATGTTTTATGATTCTTTAAGAAGAACCTTAGTAATCAAGAGCTTTCTGAAAAATATAGATATTAGCATGAAAGATGTTAGTGATAAAATTATTTCATTAATAGGAGAGCATTTATATAATAAGATTAGAAAAAACGAGATTATAAAAAGACAGGAAAATAATATGATTAAGGGAGTTATAAGAGATAGATTAAAAATTATTAATAATTTATTGAAAAATGGGCAAAAATGACACTATAAAGCAATTAACTAAATTACTAACTTATGCTATTGTTCATAAAATAGGAAGTACTGTAAATAAAGAAGAGATATATGCGGATAAATATTTAAAAGAATATGAAAACTTCTTGAAAAGATCCGAGGAGGTTTCTAATAATGAAAATTGGAATGCTTATGATAGGTCGCTTATTAAAAAGAGTCTCAAAAACAGAGTGCATGACGAATTACTAAAGAGGGATTTTTTAGACGATAGAAAATTTGATATAATGGAAGAAGAAATTGATAAAGCTTTGGATATTCTGGATTTGAGATGATGAAAGAAGAATTAGATTTAAACAAAGGCCAGCATATTTTGATAGATAAAAATGTTTTAGATAAAGAAATTGAAGAATCTGATTTGAATAAAGATGATATGGTTATTGAGATAGGGGCTGGAACAGGGCTTTTAACAAAGAAGTTATGCAAGAAAGCTAAAGAGGTTTTAACTTTTGAAATTGATAAGATATTTATAGAAGATTTAAATAATTTGAGCGAGAAGTATAAAAATATTAAAATTATTTTTGGAGATGCCTTAAAATATGATTGGAGAGGATATAATAAAATTGTTTCCAATATTCCTTATTATTTATCTGAAGAAGTTGTTAAAAAAGCGATAATCGCTGACATTAAAGAGATTGTATTAATTATTGGTGAGAGATTCAAAGAGCTTCTATTTTCAAATGAGAAAATAGGTTTGATTGCAAGGAAATTTTATTCTATAGAAGAAATAATTAAGGTTCCTAAAGAAAGTTTTGAGCCAATGCCTAGAGTTAATTCTTTTTTGATTAGACTAAAGAAGAAAGATAATATTGCAAAAACAGATATTATTATGCTGAATATTTCTTTTGGGAAGGGAAAAGTTAAAAATTCTATAATCAGGGCTTTGTTCAGAATTGGCAAAACAAAAAGAGAAGCTAGAGGATTAATTGAAAAAATTAATATTGATAAAAAGATTCTTGAAAAACCTGTTAAAATGATTACTGGAAAGTTGTTGTTGAGAATGGAGAAGGGATTGAAAGGTTTAGGAATTTTCTGATAATTTTCCTAGATCTTCTTTATCCAACTCATTCAGGATTTCTTCGCTGATTTTATAATCTTCTTTCACTGACGACTTTTTCAGCATTTCATTCTCGAAGAAATGGGAGAATCTTTTGCCTTTTTCTCTAGCTGTTTCTAAACTTACAGACCAATATTTTCCTGTATCTTTAAGGTGTTTTTTTGGATCTATAAAAAACCAGCCTTCTCTATTAAATCTTAGGGCGATAACTGGTGTAAGACCTATAATACTTGAGAACAATATAAAATCTTCTATTTGCTGTTTTGTAATATAAATTGTTGTTTTTTTGCTTGATTTTACTTCAATAACGTGGGCTTTTTTTCCTCGCTTGGCTGCTATCAAATCGCAGGGAGAATCTTCGCCTATACCTGAACCTGCAACGCGTATGGCGCGCCAGCTGTTTTCTGTAAACAACTTAATTAATTCCCTTTCAACACGGGAGCCCTTTTCTTTATTTGACATTTTTTATAAATCTCTCGCCTGAACTGTCCTTCTGCCATTCAGTTTTGCTCTCTTCGCAGCTTCTTCCAAAAGATGAAGAACCCTCTTATTTAGAGCTTCTGCCACCTCTGCAGCAACGCTCATATCTGGAACTGCTGCTTTTATCTTGCTTTTTATTATTAAATCTATATCTGCAGCCATCTTATTTTACCTCCTTTTTACTTTCATCTTTTTTAGATGAGACAGGCTTCATTAATGGGAAAATAACTGTTTCCCTTATAGGCTTGCCTTCTAAAAAAGCAAACAATCTTTCTGAAACTCCGAAGCCACAGGTGGGGGGCATACCATATTTTAGGGCTTCAACAAATTCAAAATCATGAGAGTGGGCTTCTAAATCTCCAGATTCTTTCATTTTCTGCTGTTCCTTAAAACGCTCTTCTTGATCAAGAGGGTCATTTAATTCAGAATACCCATTTCCAACTTCACTTCCTGCTAGGATTACCTGAAATTGTTCAACTTTTCTAGGGTCTTTTGGATTTCTTTTTGCCAATGGAGAGAGTTCTACTAATTGTCCTATTAAAAATGCCGGGCCGGCTATTTTTCTCCTGCAATATTTCCAGAGAATATCTATAAGTCTGGGCTTGTCAAGATTTTTTTCATATTCTATATTTAATCCGTCCAATTTTGATTCTATTTCTTCTTTTGATGCCTTGAATATATCAATTTTTGTTTGCTTTTTAATCTCAGAGGCATAATCTATAACCTCCCATTTTTTCGCCAAATCGAATTTTAGATTATTTCTTTCGAATTTTGTTGTGTTAAAAACCTCTTTGGCAACTGTTCTGTATAATTCTTGAACTAATTTCATTCCATCTTCATAATTTGCATATGCCCAATAAAATTCCATTTGTGAATAATCCTGCAAATGCTCTGCATCCATTCCTTCATTTCTAAATTGCCTGCCAATTTCAAATGTTTTTCTATAGCCTGCAGCCATTAATTTTTTTTGCCATAGCTCTCCCATTGATATTCTTAGATAAATATCAATATCTAAGGCATTATGATGCGTCTTAAAAGGTGTTGCGGCTGCTCCTCCTGCTGAATTTTCCAGGATAGGGGTTTCAACTTCTATAAAACCTTTAGATAATAGAAAAGACCTTATAGTATTCCAGAACTTGCCTTTTCTTACAAACAATTCCTTAATTTCAGGATTCATTAAAATATCTAAATATCTTTTTCTTAGTCTTTCTTCATCATCTTGGAGGCCATGCCATTTTTCAGGCAAGGGAAGAATTGATTTTGCCAGCAGTATTATATCTTTAACTAGCACAGATAGCTCTCTTCTTTTTGTCCTGAATATTGTGCCTTCTGCTCCTATGAAATCCCCGGAATCTATATATTTTTTGAAGAAATCCTTGATTTTGCCAGGAGTTTCCTTTTCTTGCAAGACTATTTGTATTTTTCCTGTTGAATCTTGCAATGTTCCAAAAGCAATTTTTCCTAAATCGCGCGAAGTCATCAAACGCCCAGCTATTTTAACTTTGTCTTTTGTATGCTTTTCTGGCTTAAGAGAGCTGTATTTAACTTGTAAATCAGAAGTATTATTTTTTACATCATATTTATCAGGATAAGGATTTATGCCTAATTTCCTTAATTCTTTTAATTTTCTCAATCTTTCATTTACTACCTGCTCTTGTCTACCCATTTTTATCTTAAATTTAGATGATTTATATATTATTCGATAACATTAATTTCTTTAAGTTTCTTAAAGTCCTTATCGAAAGTTGCTAGATTTTTTATTATATTGCCCCTCATGCAAGCAATAGTTGTACAATCTGTAAAACTAAATCTCGTATCTTCTTGATCTTTAAAAATATCCCCAGCTTCTTCTAAAATTCCCTGATCTAAATTAATAATCTCCATTGATAGTTTCAAGTTTTCTACAATGGAGACTGATTTATTCAAATCTTTTGTTTTTTTAAAAGAAGTGGTTATGGTTTCATCAAAGATATAATCTGATATTATAATTGAACCGAATTTTTTAGATATGATTTTCTCTCCTAGTTCTATGGCTCTTTCATGATTCTGATCCCCTTCAACTTCCCAAGCTACTAAAAAACTTGTATCAAGACAATGCCTTCGGCACTCTAACTAGCTAACTGAATCCAATAATCTAATT
>CAYIGH010000005.1:0-47455 GCA_964362915.1 Candidatus Woesearchaeota archaeon
TAAGACGAATGTAACTTCTCGCTCCTTTCTTGCTGTTAATTGCAACGTTTAAGCCTAATTCCATGTCTTCCATATACTTTGAAATTAAATCAGAATTAGCTTTTGAAATATCTGGAATTCTATTTTTAACTCTCTTCTTCCAATCAAAATACCTCTTTTTGTGATTATACGGATCTTGCTTTATCATCTCTTTTTTAGGCAAGAGATTATTATATCTGCTCTGTGTCAATTACATACATCTCATAAAAATGCCAAGAAGGTAAAGCGCCCGGACCAGGAATCGAACCTGGAAATCCTTGCGGAAAGCAGTTCTCGAGACTGCCGCAGTACCATTGTGCCATCCGGGCACAAAAACAAAAGCAGGTTAGCTTTAAACTTTTCTATTAGCCAAGAAACTTATTACATCTCGCCCTTGCGTAGCTTTTCTAATTCTTTTCTATCTTCTTCTAGTCTCATCTCAGTAGCTTTTATTCTTTCTTGATTTTTTAGCATTCTGATCTCTCTTTGCGCTTCTTCCAGCTTCTTTTCTAATCTGGTAATCTCTGTTTCTTTTGGTATATTGTCCGTAATCTCTCTGCTACTTACGAATGTTTTCTTATTTGCGCCAGGGGGGGATCTAGGGGCACTTGGCGTTTTTTTAGAAAAATTTCCAGGAGGAGCTTTTGAGGGAATGCTAATAATATTGCCAGTACTCGATAATTTCCATATTAATAAAATAACTAATATAACTATAAACAGCCCCCCGATAATAATATAAAAGACCCAAGAAAATGCGCCTTTATCTCCAGAATTAGAGATAACTTCTCCTGTTGTAGAGGGTTGATTTGAAGCAGCAGATTCATTTTCTGTTACTACTTCTTCTGTCTTATTTATCTCTTCTGTTGTTCCTTCATTGTTCGAAGAATTATTTGCGCTTTCATTGCTTTTAGTTTCGCTATATTGTCCGTTAATTTCTTCATAATCCATTCTAATATAAACAGGAGTTCCAGTTTTATAACCATTAAATTTTTCTGAGAATATTTTCTTGCCGTCTTTACTTACTTTTACAAGAACATCTATTTCATTTTTTTGACCTGAATAAATAACAGAAACAAGACCATTGCTATCTGAATCTTTGTGGAAACTTTCTAATGAATTAAATACCTGATTCGGTTCTAATATAAAAATACTAACTCTATGATTTGACAGGGTTTTAACTTTAATTTCTGTATCTATAGCATTAACTAAAGGAAAAATAAAAAATAAAATAACCAAGCCGTAGAGTATCTTTTTTGCCATCTTAATAAATTTATAAAAGATATATTACTTTACTATTTATAAAATTTTGCATTTTCTTAAGAACAGAAAAAGTAGGAGCAGAAAGCCCCTACTTATCTAAGAGATTTTCATTTCAAATTAATTTTAGTCAATTTGTCATCAGGCATTTATTAAAATAGACTAATAAAAGCATTTATTAAACCATTATTAAAAGAAGATTAAGAAAGAGAATAAGGAACAATCGTTCACAAAATTTAAAAAGAAAGAGTCGTCTTATTTTTTATGACATATTTCTATCTTGTTCCTCAATATTTTTTAAAATTTAGTATAGTGATGCAAGTTATTTTTGCGTTAATTGCCCTTTCAGTATCTTATTTCTCATTTAAGATATATAAAATTTCAAGACAAAGAGAGATAAAGCTCTTTGGTATATCATTTCTTTTAATTTCTTTCTCTTATATCCTGTGGGCAATGATAAATTCAGCGGTGGCTTATCCAACTTTAATAAAGGTCGCCCAATTATTAACAGAAAACATCTCGCGTTTGGGAGGAGCAGGAATTTTAACCCATTTCATATTATTAATAAGCGGCCTTGTAACTCTTGCGTATACAACATTAAAAACAAAAAGTGGAAAAGTCTATTACTTAATTCTTGGTTTGGGAATAATGGTCATTATAGCTCCATTATTCGTAGTTTTAGTCTTATTCGAGCCAATTAATTCAAGTTTTCTGCAAACACTAATAATCTCCTCTAGACTTCTTTCTGTATTTTTACTGACTTTTATAATTTACAATTATTTTGAGGAATACTCCTGGAAAAAGAATAAAAAGACTCTTTTAGTAGGGATAGCATTCTCTTTATTATTGATGAGCAATGCAGACTTTATATTCTCACAAACCTATTATCAAGCATATATTATAGGACATATACTAGAATTCATAGCATATCTTTTTATTCTCTTAAGTCTAGTTCTAACTATAAGAAAATGAACAAAAAAAGAAGCCGTCTTGAAATAATCAGAGACATATTAGAAGTAATAAAAAATAGAAACGGGAAGATAAAACCCACACATATACTATATAAATCAAATCTTTCATATGGAATGATGGAAGAATATTTAGATGAATTAATAAAAAAGGAATTTGTAATAGAAAATAAAAACCAAAATAATAAAACTTATTCTATAACAGAAAAGGGCGTTAATTATCTAAGCCAATATAAACTTATAGCAGAATTTACAGATTCTTTCGGTTTAAGTTAAATTAATATTCTATAATACCATAATATAAAATCTAGGAATGCAATCTCTATAATATAATAACTATTTCCCACAATAAGATAATTTATAAAATAAAGACTATGAGAAAGCTTATTATGAAAAGAGCCGAAATAAAAAAGATGTTCAGTCTAATAGTGGTTTTGATACTAATAGTCGCAATATTCCTGTTCTTATCTCCTAATGTCTTGGCCTTGGGTACAAAACTTCTATGTCTCGAGAAAGGCGAGACAGTGAGATTCTCGCTGTGCAATAAAGCTATGAGAGATAAAGTATGCCAAACTACAAATTGCCAAATCTGCGTAAATGAAATAAGGAGAAATGTATTCTGTCCAATAAATATAAATGAATGTGATACTGCATGTACAAATATAGATGAAGAATCAAACAATGAAGAAACAAATAATCAAGGGAATACTACAGCACCTGGCCAGCAAATCACGCTAATTAGCCCAGAGTCAGGCTATACTAAAGAAGAGCCCTCTCAAATAAGTTTTCTATTTCAGATAACACAAAGCTATACAATAAGCTCCTGTTCGCTTGTAATTGATGATAGCGAGGTTGCTTTAACACAATCAAGAATACAAAGCAAAACTAATAAGATAAATTATATTTTATCAGAAGGTTTACACGAATGGGGAATAAAATGTAAGACACGCGATGGAAAGCAGACTATTAAATCAGCAACAAGAGAGATAACAATAGGATCAAATATTTCTCTTTTGTCAGAAGAGGTAGTATTAATCAACCCCGAAGACAATTTTACTACAACAGGAACACAAGCTATAACTTTTGTATATAATTTATCAGAAGGTTTATTAGTTTCAAATATAAAACAATGCAGTCTAATAGTGGACAATAATACATCAACTGCGATAAACAATACAGACCCAATATCATGGACCTTTCAGCCAGCAGTGTATCAATGGCAAATCAATTGCCTTTTTTTAGATAACAAAAACATTTCTTCTAATACCAGAACACTTTTAATCAATACACCTCAAACACCGCCACAATCTTCAGATAGCGGAGGCGGTGGTGGAGGAAGCGGAGGGCCTATCTTTTCGAAAGAAGATATGACCCAAAATAAAAAAAATAAGATAGAACAATTAGCACAATCAAATGATACAGTCTCAGAAGCAGAAACCTCTTCTGAAAATAGACCTGAAGAAAATATGGAAATCTCTGATACAACAAGGCCTGCCGGCATTACAGGTGCAGTTATAGGAGCAACAGAAGCAATAAAGAATAATAAACTAATAGCAATATCATTTGTGATAATAGTTATAGCAGGCATATTTATTATTGCAGCATTAAGAAAAAAACAAGAGAATAAAGCAATAAAAACTATGCTGAAAACTCTAACTATTCTCCCATAAAAATATAAATAAGCATAATGTTTCTTCTCTGCTTACAAAAAAGAGGAAAAGAAATTGATAGCACTTACTATTTTTGCGATAATGCCATTTCTTTTGCTAATTATATTAATTATATTTCTAAAATTACCAACAATTAAAGTAATGCCATTAGTCTGGCTAATAACTTTATTAATAGTCCTGTCAATCTGGCATTTAAATCCCCTCTTAATAAGTGCATCTTTTGTTAAAGGCGCTCTAATAGCAATAGAGATAATGCTTATCATTTTTAGTGCTATATGGTTGATTGCTATACTCCAAGAAAAACAGAAAATAAAGACTCTCCATACACTTTTAGTATCAATATCGCCAGATGCAAGAATACAAGCAATAATTATTGCTTGGTTATTTGGCAGTTTAATTGAAGGTATAGCTGGTTTCGGCACACCTGCAGCTCTTGCAGCCCCGCTTCTAGTATCACTTGGCTTTAATCCCATCCTGGCAGTTATAACTTCACTAGTAGCAAATTCTACTGCAGTTAGCTTTGGCGCAGCAGGCACACCAATCCTGTTTGGGCTAGGAAAGTTAGGTTTTGAAAATGATCTGTTAAAACAAGTCTATCAAACTACAGCAATCTTCCATTTTATAGGAAGTATAATAATACCAATATTAATCGCTTATTTTGTCGTATCATTTAAAGAAAAGAATGAAAAAATAAAAAGAATTTTAGAAATAGTGCCATTTGCAATCCTTGCTTGGCTCTCGTTTTCAGTACCTTATATTTTTATAGCATTATTTATAGGCCCTGAGCTGCCTTCAATAATTGGTGGCTTAGTTGGACTTATAATTACGTCAACAGCAGCACATTATAGAATATTGGTGCCAAAAAAAATCCTTTCATTTGACAAAAAAATAAAAGAACAGAAACCAAAATTTAAATCTGTCATAACTGCAGTTTTTCCTTATTTCACAATAATCTTTCTGCTCTTAATTTCAAGAACAATACCGCAAATAAAAGAAATTCTTTCAAATATAACGCTCGAATGGAAAAATATATTAAGTACAGAAATTAACTATCAATTCCTTCCCCTATATACACCATCTTTTTATATTATTATTGCATCAATAATCTGTATTTTATTATTTAATGTTAAATCATCTGAAATAAAAATAACTCTTGCAAAAACAATCAACAAGATAAAAAAACCATTATTAACATTAGTATTTGCTTTAGCTCTGGTTCAATTAATTTTAGTTTCTTCTAATAATACATTAAATATGCCAGGCATTCCAATAGTAATTGCAGAATCTTTAGCCAATATCTTTAAAAATTCTTACATCTTCATTGCTCCCTTAATAGGAATTTTTGGAGCATTTTTGGCAGGCAGCAATACTCTATCTAATTTTCTTTTCGGAACAGTTCAGTCTCAAACAGCTGATTCTTTGAATTTGCCTAAAACTATAATCTTGGCATTACAGGTAGTTGGGGGAGCGATAGGCAACATGATTGCTGTACATAATATATTGGCAGCAAATGCAACAGTCGGCCTTGTAAACAAGGAAGGAGTTATAATAAGAAGAATAATTCTCGTTGCTTTAATTTATGCATTAATAGTCTCTCTTTCGGCTTTTTTTATAATACATTTTTCTTAATATATAGTAACTAAATTAAGTATTTCCTCAATTTATCAGTTATTATCTACCTATGAAAATTCTCTCGCTATAATTGAAATTCAAGCGCCCGGACCCAGAATCGAACTGGGAGATCCTTGCGGAAATCGGTTCTCAAGACCGACGCAGTACCATTGTGCCATCCGGGCATAGTTATGGCTATGTTTATAGGCTTATAAATTTTTAGAATTTTCTAAATAAGCTATAGGACAATATTAATATAGTAGTTTAATCTTAATTTTATATGGAGGCTTTATTGGATACAAATTTTATTATGTCATGCATTGTCAAGAAAATAGATTTTTTGTCACAATTAGAAGAAAAGGGGTTTAAAGTGGTTGTTCCCAGAGAGGTTTTGCAGGAATTTAAGGATTTAAAAAAGGAGTCTAAGATCTCGCATGAAGAAAGAACAGCCATAGATATAGCTTTGCAGATGCTTTCGTCCAAAGATATTAAAAAAATAACAATTGGCCAGGGGAAAGTTGATGATTTATTGATCAAAAAAGGGCAGGAAGGCGTTTATATTGCCACTTTAGATAATGGAATAAAGAGGAAAGTGCCTAATAAGATTGTTATCTTTAGTTCTAAGAAGGAAGTTGGTGTTGAAAGGGGTTAATTTCCTTTTGAAAAGCACGCTTTTTCACAAAACAGAAATGAATTTAAAGCTCCTAAAACAAAAGAAAAGATGGGCAGAATGGGGTTTAATAGTTTGGGGCAATTGATTAGTGTCGATAGCGAAAATATTGATATTAGGAAGAATAATGTTGTTCCTGAAAGTATAGAAAAAAATAACGACAGCGAATACTGGAGTTTATACAAAAATGGCAGGAGACTAGAGCCGCTAAAGTTTTCTAATGGAAAGACTCAAGAAGATATTGTTAAAGAAATTATTGAATTAATTAAGCAAGGAAATAAGATTGTTTTTTTACGTGGCCAATGTGGGACAGGAAAAAGTGCAGTTGCATTAAACATAGCAAGGGTCCTAGGAAAAAGTGCAATTATTGTACCAATAAAGAATTTGCAGAGGCAGTATGAAGAAGATTATATGGGAAATATGAATGTCTATAAATCAAATGGACAAAGGTTAAAGATAGCCATGATAACTGGTAGAGAAAATCATGATTCTGTTTTTATGCCCGGGATTTCTTGCGCTTATCCTTTTTTGCCAGATACTATCCAGATTAATGAAAAAAACTTTTCCAAGCTTAAGGAATATTATGAAATGAATCCTTTAATTAAAAATAAAATCATAGATAATTTTAAAGAACTTAGAAGAATGTCTATAGCTCCTTCTAATCCCTATTGGAGCCCAATAATTCCCGCAGAATACGAGGTTCAATTGCGAGATGCAGCTAAAAAGAGATATCTAGGGCTAAACAATAGAGAATTTGTTTTTTATCATAGAAAAAGAGGATGTTCATATTATGATCAATATCAATCTTATATAGATGCTGATGTTATTATTTTTAATTCTGCAAAATATAAGATAGAAGTAGCTTTAGATAGAAAACCTTCTACAGAAATAGATATAATTGATGAAGCTGATGAATTTTTAGATAGCTTTTCTAATCAGATTGAATTAAATCTTACCAGATTGGCAAATTCCCTAAATCGTCTTGTTCTTGAGAATGAATACGCAAGAGAAGCTGTTAGTAAAATTATTGAATTAATAAAACTAGAGGAAAAAAACAAAAGTGCTTTGGGAATTAATGAGAAACAAATATTTAATTTAAAAGAAACAAATATCGACAAAATCTTATCTTTATTTTTAAAAAATCCAGAGCTTGAATTTGAGATTATAGCAGATGAATTGAATTATGCAAATAAAGCTATTGAAGCAGCAAAGCATTTCGCTGATTTCCTAAGCGATACATATCTTACTTACAGTAAAAAAGATGAAAATTTGTATGCTCATTTAGTTACTATTAATTTATCAAAAAGTATAAATGAGATAATCAGTAAAAATAAGGCCTTTGTTTTTATGTCCGGAACTTTGCATTCTGAAAATGTATTAAAAAATATTTTTGGCATTAAAGATTATAAAGTAGTTGAAGCAGAAACAATGTATCAGGGAGAGATAGATATCATAAGAACTGGCAGGGAATTTGATTGCAGTTATAAGAATCTTATTACTAACAGCTTTAGCAGAAGTGATTATTTAAAAGCATTATCAGCATGTGTAAAAAATGCGGATAGACCAATGTTGGTTCATGTAAATGCATTTGAGGATCTGCCAACTCTCATTGAGATTTCACAATACGAAATTAATAACATAATGTCGAGAGAAGAATTAATTGCAATCCAGAATAAAGACAAAAAAGGAGAGATTATCTCTTTATTTAAAAAAAAGCAGTTAGATGGACTTTATAGCACTAAATGCAATAGAGGGGTAGACTTTCCAGGAGATATTTGTAAGTCTATCATTTTTACAAAATATCCAAATCCTAATATACAAGGAACCTTTTGGAAGATATTAGAAAGAATTTATCCAAATTATTTTTGGGAATTTTATAAAGACAAGGCAGGAAGAGAATTCTCACAGCGCCTTTTTAGAGCTTTGCGGTCTAAAGATGATCATGTTTTTGTGCTATCTCCTGATTTAAGAGTTTTGGAAGCAATAAGGGTTCTTCAAATAAAACAATATTAAATAAATTAGAAGAAACAAGAAAAATAAAAATGACCATTTCAATAATAATCAATGAATAATATACTAATGAACTCACAAATCCTTTTAAACTGATTTAGTTTTTTAGAATCATGAATTATAAAAAAAGAGGCGTTATAATTATACTAATATTATCTCTGCTTGTAACTACAGTTATAGCTTCTGAGCATATAGATAACATAATAAATACTAACGGAAGAAATAATCATCATAATCTTCATAATGAAGACGATTCTAACGAAACAAATGACACAAATTCCAGATTTTGTACTAAAGAATGTAATATGCAATTTATACATTCATTGCATCAATGTAATGGAAATTTCAGGAATTCTATACAAGAATGCAATGAAATAAGAAAAGAGGCAATTATGCAGTGTGAAGGTTTAAGAGGTGATGAAAAAAGAGATTGTGTAAGAATAGTTAATAATGCAACTAGGCAATGCAAAAATTCTGCTCTTCAAATAAAAAATCAATGTAAAGAAAATGCACGTAGTGAAAGAAAAGAATGCGTTATGGCCTGTAGGCAGCTAGAAGACTCTGATAATGACGGAGTAAAAAATGAAAGAGATAATTGCCAAAATATATTTAATCCAGAACAAGAAGACTCAAATAGAAATAGAATAGGGGACGTATGCGAAGAATTCCAATGTTGTATTGATAGAGAATGTTTCCAAGCAACAATAGAACAATGCATATCGCAAGGTGGTGCAGTTATGGAATGCAAACTTCCTGAAAGGAAAATAGGCAGAGATATCCAACCAACAGAAAGAAAGAACTTTACCCTTACTACATTCAATACTTCTGACCCTTTACTAGTTAATTTAACAAATGCTGTAATCTCAACTGGAGTCAATAATACAAATTATAGTCTAGGAAATTATGATTGCAGAAATTTTGCAGAAAGCCTTGAAAAAAATCTGACATCTCTAGGCTATAATGCTACATGGACAGCATATTGGTGTTATGGAGGTATAGGAAACCCTCCTCCAACTGCACATGCAGTTACAGATGTTCATCTCCCAGATGGAAGAACAGTCTTTATAGAGCCCCAAAATAATAGAATTGTAAATTTAGATTTTGACGGCGACGGAGTTGTGGAAGTTAACAACAATGGATATACCCCAGGTCAAAATACAGGCCAAACTGATGATAACTGTAAGATTTCAGTATTTGAGAATAGAGCAGCAGCAAGAGCTTCGGGAGTGCCTGGAGCATAAAATCAAAAGAATAAATATAAATAAGTAACTCTCTACAAATGTTAATGAAAGAAGAATCCAACTTTGAAGAAGTAGAAAATCTAATAAGCGATTACATATCAGAAGCTGTAGAAGAAAGAGAAGATAGAATAAAAGAATTTGAGTGCTCTTTAAACAAGCCATATAATAGATATCAACGCAAATTATCAAATTTGCATCCACAATTAGAAAGCAAAATAATATAAACTAATATTTCTATTTTTCCTTATGAAAAAATACACTGAAAATCGCCCTTGGGGGAAATTTGAGCAATTTACTCATAACGAAATATCCACAGTAAAAATAATAACAGTAAAACCAAAACAAAAATTATCCTTGCAATACCATAAAAAAAGAAAAGAATTCTGGCGCTTTCTAGACAATCCTGCAAAAGTCACAATAGGAAAGAAAACAATTAAAGTTAAAAAAGATCAAGAAGTAATTATACCCAAACGCGCATTACATACAGTTGAAGCATTAAATAAACCAGTGAGATTCCTTGAAATTGCATTCGGTAATTTCGATGAAAACGATATTGTTAGAATAAAAGATAGATATGGAAGGGTCTAGTCATCTTTTCACAATTCCCAAAACCTCTTTCAATTTCTCTTTCATAATCTTCTTATTTACAGCTTCTAAATTTACCCTCAATAACGGCTCAGTATTGCTCTTCCTGACACTAAACCAATAATCATTAAATTCTATCCATAAGCCGTCAAAATGGTCAATTTTCTTTGGCTTTTTAGCTCTGTAATATTTCTCAATCCTGCTCAATACATCCTCATTGTCATTTAGAACAATACTTACTTCATCTGCCTGAGAATAAACATTAAACTCTTTAATTAGATCAGAAAATTTCATTTCTATTTTTTTAGCTTCAGAGTAGATATCCAAAATTATCAAAGAAGTTATTAATCCAGAATCAGCATGATAATTATCCTTATAATAATAATGCCCTGAATGCTCCATCCCGAACAAAGCATTTGTCTTCCTCATTCTCCTTTTAATGTATGCATGTCCGACTTTCTCTCTTAACGATATTCCGCCATACTTTGATATAACCTCTTTTATTATTCTGCTTGTTGCAGAACTGTAAATTATTGGAGATTTACCCTTTTCTCTGGACTTCTTTAAGAAATATTTTGTTAAAAGTGCGCCAAGATGCGAGGTATTAACAAATCTTCCTCTTTCATCGACAAAAGTTACTCTATCCATGTCACCATCAAATGCCATACCAAAATCTGCTCTTTTGTTCCTGACATTTTTTTGTAATGTTCCGATATTCTTTTTTATTATTGGATTTGGAACATGATTGGGAAATCTTCCATCCAACCTAAAATATAAAGGAATAATCTTTAAATCTAACCCTCTGTAAATAAATGGAATAATCTTTCCAGCCATTCCATTGCCTGCGTCTATAACAACTTTAACGTTCATTATTTTTCTTGAATCAGCAAAAGACAAGACATATTTTTTATATTCCTTAAATATATCTTTCTTAATAATAACTCCACTTTTATAAGATTTAAAGAAATTTTCTTTCTCAATTATTTTTTCAATCTCATCAAATCCATTTTGGCTGTCAACAGGTTTTGCTCCAGAATCCAATATCTTGATTCCATTATATTCTGCTGGATTGTGAGATGCAGTAATCATAATGCCCGGCTTTTTATAGCGGCCTGTCATAAAATATAAAGATGGCGTATCTATCATGCCAATATCAATAACATCTGCTCCAGATTCAATTACGCCCCTTGCTAAAGAGCTAAATAATCTTGGAGATGATAGTCTCATATCTCTTCCCACGAAAATATTTTTGCATTTTAGAAATTTAACAACAGCTTTCCCTACTTTAAAAGCCAAGTTATCGTCAAGAATCTCTCCATAAATACCTCTGATATCGTTTGCCTTGAAAACCTCTTTTAGATCCATTCTATATTTAATCTTTCTCAATATAAAAGCTTAACCTAACAAATATAAAGAACAATAAATCTGTTAAATCAGAATAATTATTTTCATTTTATACAGATAAAATAACTTTTGGCTAAGAAATCTCACCATCATCAAAAACAGAAACGTTTTAAAACTCTAAAGTCTTGTCTAGACTGATAAAAAGAGGTTTATAGCTGACAAAAATGCAAAAAGAGGCGGATCCTTACATACTCTATATGGCTACATATCCCCCAAGGGAATGTGGAATTGCTACATTTACAAAAGATATCAGTGAAGCAATAGACAAAAGATTTTTCCCGACGTTAAAATCCAGAGTTATTGCAATGAACAATAACGGCACGAATATCTATAACTATCCAAAAAAGGTAATTCTTCAGATAAGCGACACTGAGATAACAGATTATCTAGAAATGGCAAAGAGAATAAATCATAAATCAGATGTAAAATTAATTAATATCCAGCACGAATTCGGCATTTTTGGCGGCGAGCACGGTGAATACTTAATTCCTTTCCTAGAGGTTCTTAGAAAACCAGTCGTCATCACATTCCATAGCATTCTCCCATCTCCAAATGAAAAACTGAAAAAAATAGTAAATGAAATAGCAAAAAGAGTTGATGCAATAATTGTAATGACAAAAAAAGGAGTTGAGATTTTACGTGAATATTATCAAATAAAAACAAAAATATATGTTATTCCTCATGGTATTCCGAATGTTTCATTTGAATCGCAAAAAAAAGAAAAGAAAAATATAGGGTTGCAAAACAAAATTGTTCTTTCGTCTTTCGGAATGATAGGCCTAGGAAAAGGTTATGAATACGTTATAGAAGCACTTCCAGAAGTTGTAAAAATTTATCCTAATTTGATTTATATTATAGTAGGAGAAACTCACCCAATGGTGAGAAAAAAAGAGGGGGAAAAGTACAGAAATATACTTGAGGCAAGAATAAAAGAGTTAAAATTGCAAAAATATGTTAAGTTCTATAATAAATACGTCACACTATCTGAGATAATCCAATACTTAAAAGCAAGTGATCTCTATCTATCAACATCTGATAATCCAAATCAAATAACATCTGGGACATTATCTTATGCAATGGGATGCGGGAGGGCTGTTATCTCAACCCCATTTTTACATGCGCAGGATATAGTAACTGAATCCAGAGGCAGATTAGTAGAATTCAAGAATCCAGAATCTTTCAAGAAAGCGATTTTAGAGTTATTGTCAAATGATAAATTAAGAAGGGAAATGGAAAAAAATGCTTATCACTATACAAGACATATGACCTGGCAGAATGTTGCGGCTTCTTATGGGAGGGTTTTTAAGGGAATACTGAGAAATAAAGGAATAGAAATCAAAGATCTGCCTCAAATTAACATAAAACATTTAGTCAAACTTACAGACGACTTTGGAATAATTCAGTTTGCCGATCAATCAAAACCTAATATAAAATCAGGTTATACATTGGATGATAATGCCCGCGCCCTGTTGACATCTACTATGCATTATGAAAAATTTAAGGAATATAAGCAATTAAAGATGATAAAGACATACCTTGAATACATAAACTATGTAAAAGGCAAGGACGGAAGATTATATAATTTCGTAAATGGGGAGGGAAAACTTGATGAAACAAAATGGAGCGAAGATGCACACGGAAGAGCATTATGGGCACTAGGCTACATTTATTCTTTATCAGACATGCCCATGGATTTTAGACAAAAAGCAGAAAAACTATTTCTTGAAGCATTTCCAGCAACGTCCATAATTACTTCACCAAGGGCAATAGCATTCACAATAGCAGGCCTTTATTTCTATAATAAAGAGAAAAATTCAGGAACAATAATAACAAATATAAATAAACTGGCAGATGGTTTAATGGCGCTGTATGAACATAATAGCACAAAAGAATGGAAGTGGTTTGAACCTTATTTAACATATTCTAACAGCAAACTTTCAGAAGCATTATTCTATGCTTACCTTACAACAAACAATACAAAATATCTAAGGATAGCAGAAGAAAGTCTTAATTTCCTAATTGAACAAACATTTAATGAAGACATTTTTATTCCTATAGGCCAAAAAGGATGGTATAAAAAAGACGGAGAAAGAGCTTATTTCGATCAGCAGCCTATCGAAGCGGGCTACACTGTACAAACTCTAATAGCTGCCCATAATATAACTAAAAAAGAAAAATATAAAAAATACGCCTCAGACGCATTTGAGTGGTTTTTAGGGAAGAATATGCTTAATCAAACAATCTATAATGATTCAACAGGCGGCTGCCATGACGGCCTCGGAGAGCAATCAATAAATCTCAACCAAGGCGCAGAAGCCACAATCTCTTATTTAATGGCTAGATTATCCTTGATGGATGTCTAAACTATAGTCAAGGACGCTGAAATTTGACCGTTTGCGCCTTGACTATCAAGGGAAAGACGCACTATATTGGTAGAAAACTTGCGTCTTTCACTATATCTTTAAACTTGACCGTTCTAATAAGCATAAAGTCTAATAGATAGAATATTCGATACTTGAAATGGTTTCTCGATTAATTCTTTATATTGACTAACTCTTCGGCAAAAATTCCTTTAATGCCCTTGCATCTATCCTATAAGCCCTAACAAAAGAATCATCAACATGCGCATATAAAATTCCCTCATTCTTATCTTTCATTAAAAAATCACTTGCAAAAGTTATTGTTTTCGCTCCAGGATCTTCAAATAATGGTTCTTCTGAAATCCAAGGTATTTCTCCAGTCTTATAATCATAGAGTATCAATCCAGGCCTAAACTTTCTGTAAATAGTTTTATTTCCTCTTCTCAGACTTTTCTCTCTTCCGTTAACAATTCCTACTAATAAATCATTCCCATAATCTATAAATTCTTTTGGTAAAAATGTGCAAGGAGATAAATGTTCAGCACACCATCCGTATCCTGTATCTACTGGATGCAATGCAACTCCTAAATATTCCCAATCTCTTCCCATATTATCTGCCCTAACAACCGTAATTATAGAATTATCTCCTGCTCCGGCTTCTGCCAAATTAATTCTGCTCCTTCGATATTCTAAAGGAGAAATAGCGACCTCTTTAAATCCAGATATTCCATTCCCAAATTCAGGTTTCAAAACAGGATCAGTTGCAGTCAAATGTTCTAAATCTTTTCCAGAAGCGTGTCCTAAATATAACCCATATCCAATAAAAGGCATTGTAAAATAAACATGCTTATTTCTATTTTTATCAGTCCAGATATCAGGATCTTCTAATCCAATAAAGTCAGATCCTTCTTTCTTACATTTATTAACTATCTTATCAATTCCTTTTATCTCTAATCTCCCTGATTGCTCCCATTTTAACCCGTCATTGCTCTTTACATAATAAAGCTGGCTTCTATCAATAAATCCTGCAACCTTAACATCTCCCTCTCTTTTAACAATAACACGAGCTAAACCATTTAATCTTCTTCTTGAAGATTTATCAACAGCTAAAGCCATAACATGCTCCTGATTTTCAGTTCTTTCTAAAGCCGGCTCTTTATACATTGTTACTGCACTATTTAGTTTTTTAGTTGTCATTTCAATTATCTTTCTTACTTGGAATAACAACTGGTTGCCGTTCTGAATCATATTTTAATTCGTATAATTTATCATCAATTTTTAAATAAGTTTCTCTAAGTCCCTCGCCATCTGATTTATCAAGATCCCTCAATATAATATTATTGGGATTAATATAATTAGATTGAACATTATCTCTATGTGTTCTAATTACAATATAGCTACTAATCATTGCCCCAATGCTCGCAGCTAAAACCATACTGCTAAAGCTAGCATGTCTTGTATCAACATTTTGTTCTTTTGCAGGTTGTCTATTCATAAAAATTATATATTATACAACATTTTTAAACATTTCTAGTTAATAATTAAATAGTAGTTACAATAAGAAGATTTAAATAATCTCCCAATATAAAATTATTATGAGAACCGCATATGTTTCAGGAAAGAAATTTTTATTTGATGATAAGTTAAGATTAGTAAGAAGGGTGAAAGATTTTTCAGATAAGGTGGAAAAATATAGTGTTACTTATATAACAAATACACCTGTTATTAATTTAGTTGGTCGCATTCGTAATAGATTGCAAGGAAATAATTTAAATGAATATGATTCTACTATACTCTTGGAAGCACAAACATTTTATAAGATTACCTATGGAAAGGAAGAAATATCAGCAGAGTTAAGATCTGTTCTTCATCCTAATTCAGGCCCTTTAATATCAACATTCCACATAGAAAATAATGAAAGAATTACTTTTTATGAAACAAATGGTTTTGGAATTGATACAGGAAAAGAAATGGAAAAATATCCAAATTTATTAGAAGCATTTGCTAGAAAATTCAGGAGAGTTTTTAAAGAAGATTCGGAATTGCAAAAAAGAATCTCCTCCCATTTTAAACCCTTAGAGCCTTACTTAAAATAGATGATAAAATTTCAATTAAGACAATATTTTTATACTATTTTATCCAATTAAAATAATGATCCCAACAAAAAAAGAGATGGTTTTAATAAAGCCCTCTAATTTCAAAACATCATCAAAAGAACTTGAAATAATTGGAACAATAAACCCCGGAGCAATAAGATTGCCAAATAATGATATAGTTCTATATATAAGGGTAATTGAAAAATTAATAAAAGATCAAGATGAAAATTATTATTATTCTCCTAGAATGGAAGGCGAAGAGACTTACAAATTAATCTTAGACAAATTTGATAAAAAATTAGTGAAATATAAAAATCCTTTAGATATTGTTTTCAAAGATGACACAAAAAGATTAACTTTTATATCTCATTTTAGAAGAATTATCTTAGACAAAGATGGTTTTAAAATAAAATCAATAGATAAAAAACCTTCATTTTATGGTTTATCTTGGGATGGAGAATTAGGAGTTGAAGACCCTAGAATAGTTAAAATCAACAATCTGTATATTATGACATATGTCGCACTATCTCGAGAAGCAAATATATCAACATGTATTGCAATTTCAAATGATTGTAAGAAATGGTATAGAAGAGGTATTATATTTGAAGAACAGAATAAAGATGTCGTAATATTTCCAGAGCTCTTTAATAAAAATTATATGGCTTTTAATCGCCCAGAAGGAAGTTTTGAATTTACACAGCCACATTTATGGAATTCGTATTCAAAAAATCTAGAAGATTGGGGCAGATCTAAACCATTTATCTTATCCGAAAAGGGTTGGGATTCTGGGCGAGTTGGCGCAGGACCTCCTCCAATTAAAACAAAAGAAGGATGGTTATTGATTTATCACGGTGTGAAAGAGAGAAGCGCAATAGATAATTCTATAATAGGAAGAATAAAAAGACTATTAGGAATAAAAAATAAAAGACTTGTTTACAATGCGGGAGCAGTTTTGCTTGATTTGCAAAATCCTTCAAAAATATTAGCAAAAACAAAAAACCCTATAATATCCCCCAATAAAAAATATGAAAGGGGCACTTTTGAAAAGAAAGATGTCTTTTTCCCAACAGGCCTAGTCTTAGACCAAAATGAGAAAGATATCTTGCTTTACTCTGGAGGGGGAGATATTGTAACAACTGTAAGAAAAATCAACATTAATCAAATATTAAATAATCTAGAAATCATAACTTAACTAATCAACAACCCTGCCCCTAACAATCCCGGCTCTTCCAATTTGCTCCACATAGTATCGTACTTCTTAGGCAGAAGGATATATTTTCAACCTTCGCACGAACAATATTCAAAAAGCCCTCTTCTTTATTTCAATCTTCACTGTCATTTAGCATATCCATTATTCTTTCTATATTCAATAAATCTCTGGAAAATTGGGTATCATCTACCTGTATTATAACAGCAGGATTCTTTAAATCTGCTCTAACATACAATCTGGAATCCAGCACAAAATTATCATAGTCAGAATCAACAATCCTCTCATCTGAAATAGCAACAAACATTCCCAAATAACTTTTTTTTATATTTTCATAATTATCTCTAAAATATTTATGCTGTTTTTTAAAATAATTGTCATGAAAACTCATTTTACTGCCAAGAAGCCAGAATTCCTGCCATTATTAGTAAAGATACAAGATGATATAAAACATTAATTAAATAAAATTTGATTGGTTTGCTCTCCCATAAAACGCTTCCTATTAATATTGGCACAATAAAACCTATCCAAATCCAAAATCCTGCCTGCATTCCTTCTATGAATGTGCTTGCACTTAAATATTGAACAAAATGAGCAAGAACAAAAGCCATTAATAATGTCCCTATAAATCCTGTCAAATATAATTTGCCCATTCCTTTTTTCTTAGCCGCTTCAATATCCTTTTGATTAAAGCCACCAAATTTCATCCAGGCATTTCCAAAAAGAATTGGAGAATACCATAAACCGCCTATTATAAAAGATATGACTGCAGAAATCAGAACTGTAAGATAATTTATTGTGACATCTGGAACAGCCATTTTTAATCTTTTTATATAAAATATCCCATATTTAAATATCTTTGGAAAAGCAAAATAGTTAAATTTCATTTGCGATGATAAATAATGGCAACTTACAGAATAGTTGATGAATATGGCAAGAAAGGAGTTGAAGTTAGAGAAGAAAATAAAATAATCAGATTTTATGCTTATTCACAAATAGCCCTGAATTCAAGAATAAAAATTCCTGCCAATCTCAAAAAAGAGGATATTCCAGAATACGAAAGAGATGAGCACTATAGAATTTCTCAGCTTTATTATATTTATGAAAGATTAAAATTTTTATCTAATAAAAAAAGAGAGTTAATAGAAGAAGTGGAGAAAGAACTGCCAATCGAAACAGCGTTGCAATGGGAAAAGAATTTTAGATATGTTTACTACTCTCAATATATAGATGAAAAAAATAAAATCAGTTAATCTTTTCTTTATCTAACCTATCTTTAACTCTATTTTCCAATTGTTCAGATATCTGGTCATAAAAGAAATTATTCCACCTCTGCTTTTTCAGGTAATCGTAAAGACTCATTGAATCAAAATCACATCCTTTTAATTCCATATCTCTGCAACAAAGATAATCCAGCAAAACTCTGTAATCTTTAGATGCTTTTCTATTTTCTAAAATAATATCTTTGAATTTATTATTATATTTTTTGTTGAATGTTTGAAGTTGTGCAAAAAATTCATCTTCTTTTAAACCTCTAAACTCTTCTAATTCCCTTTCCAGTTGTGCCAATCTTTTTAGAGAAGTTTTAAATTCTCTTAAATCTTCATCAGTATAATGTTGAGAAGAGGAAGTATAAGATATCAAATCTTTAAAAAATTGGGTTCTCATTTTAACATAATCTGCTCTAATTTCTTTTGGCACTAAGGAAATTTCTCTCTCAAGTGCTTTTGCACATCTTCCTATTTGATTAATGCCAATTTCAGAAAATTCAATAACTTCATGGGCAACAGCATATCTTCTAAAATCTTCTTTTATAGAATTGGAAACCCCATAAATAGCTCCATCCTGCCTATCTTTGCCTGTCATTCTAAAAACAAAATTAGACAAACCGGAATTAAGTTCTTTGGGAATTACAAAATAGCTGAATTTTAAATCGCCTATTTCAGCATCTATTTCTTTAAACCCTTGTTCTTTGAAAAATATTCTTCTCGCATCAATTTCTTCCTTTGAATAAGTTTGCATTTCACTTATTCAAAACATAGATTTATTAATATATTTATCTAAAATTAGCAATATGAGAAAAAGAGTTGATTTATTTTTTTACTTCATAATACTTTTTTTATTTTTAGTTCCGCCAAGTATAGCAGTAAAACTCGAACCTTGCCACGATTCTTATTTAAGAGGAAATGTTAATGAAGACCAATATACTCCCGAGTATAAGACTGATTTAACTGATGCGATTTATTTATTGAATTATCTTTTTAAAGGAGGACCCTCTCCAAGATGTTTAGAAGTTGCAGATGCAAATAATGATGGAAACGTTGATTTGAGTGATGTTGTTTACTTATTGAGACATTTGTTTCTGGGAGGAGTAGCCCCAGAGCCAAAAATTGGAGAAGGTATTGATGATCCTGTAAAAATTGGCTTCTTATTTCCCTGGGATGAACAAGATTATATAGATAAACAAGGCAGTATAGAGGGATTAATAGAAATAGAAGCACAATTGCCAACTATCCTGCCTGTTAGTGATTTAAGCGGAGAATCAGATATTCAAGAATGCGTGGCAAAGGCAACCCCTATTGATTTGGAAAATAATCCAACTGGAGAAGCGGTAATATTCTTCCAAAGCAAATGGCATGAAGATCCTGAATTTGAAGGCAATGATATCTCTCTGGAGCCCTTAGAATTGTTAATTGATAGAGCAGAAATGCCTTCAGATAGATTCAAGATTAAAGTAACTTGCAAGGACAAAAATACAGAAAGTGTTGCTGAGATAATTATGCGTTCTTTTAAAGAGCCCCAACAAGAAGAACTTGATTATAAAAAAGATAATAATAAATATGTTGAGTTGCAATCTCCTCCTGATGTGCCGCCGCAACAAATTCCTTCTACTGGTCCTAAAGGGTGTTGTGAAGTAACTTGTATAAACTCTGAAAATCAAGACGTAAAAACATGTGAACAAACAACAAGCGAAGATTGTGATAGTATGGATGAAGACTGGAGAGGTAAATATGATTATGATAGTCCTACTGATCTTTGTAAACAAGTCTTTCCAGAATCCATTTTATCTAATGTTCCAGTGTGGCGTTCTGATAAAGCATGCAACAAAGAAACTAATCCTCCTTCTTGCGGAGAGCCTTGTAAAGTTGAGAAAATGACAATTCTAAAAACAGGAGATACTGTGCCGTCAGAGTTTAAAGTTGCTCCTCTCTTTATTAAGTATACAATGGGTAATCCAAGAGCATTAGGACATATAGAAGGCTGGACTACCGAGTCTGTATTGGCAAAAAATAAAGAAGGCAAAGAGATAACAGTTACTCTCCCTGCTTATTCTGGCAGATATGTTTTTATGGTTTATGCTCTTGTTTCTGGAGATCCGGATATATGCCCTGAGGCACAGTTTGTGAAAGGAAGCTATTATAAGGGTAAATTAACATATGACCCAACTACAGGACATCTTGATTCTCTGGTTAGATATTCCAAAACGTCTCCTTATATATTTAGCAGAAATGATATTGTGAATGTAAAAAAACTGCTTGATCTAAAACTCCCGAATCATGAAGTGGCTATTAACTCACAAAAAAATATAGAGGGAGTGATTGGATGTCATAAAGATAGTTTTTTATTATGTGCTGATGGATATACAAATGAAGTTGGTGGTCCGGGGAATAATAAAGATACGTGGGTAGCTTATATTAAAAAGCACTTTGATAGCAGCGGTTCTGGAAAAATAATGTGGATAGATTTTACTGGTGTGATATCGCCAGCGGCGTATATTGAAGGAGCAGCTAATAGCAGAACCCCTTGGACAATAGAATCAGGAGCAATTGATATTAGAGATGTTAATCAATTTTACTTCGACGCAATAGATATCATAGAAAATAGTGCAGAAACACAGCGTTTTGTGTGCTTTCTAGAAGATTTGGTAATAAAAAATCGTGGAAGCGAGGCAACAAATACTCAAAAGCATGATGTTGTAGAGCCCTATTGTTATTGCATAGAACAGAAAAGGGCAAGCGGAAAATGGGAAATTATTCAAGGAAAAGATAATCTGCCTTGTGGTTTGGCAGGGATAAGGGCTTAAGATTACTTCTCATTTTCTCGAACTATGAAAAGAATGAATTCTTTGTGTTCCGTCTTCTTTTACCTCTAAAATTCCATCTTCATATGTGCTTTTTGTTAACAGGTCTTTATCTTCTAATTCTCTCATTATATCTTCTCCCGTATTATACTCCCCTTCTAGTCTGATTATAGGGATAACATAAATTCCTGGTTCAATTCTCGATAACCTTTCTTCTGCCTCTTTTTTCCATTTATTATAAAATAGCATGGAGGAATGTAAGATAACACCTAGACTAATTGCTCCTAATGTCCAAGTTGTATAGTTCCTAAATTTCATGGACTCACTGATTCTCACTCAACCCCTTTCTTTCTCGGATTTTTCTGATAACATTGTCCTGCAATTCTCTTGGAAGTTTCTGGAAATGCTGGTCTGCAAGGGAAGAAACTCCCCTGCCTTCTGTGGCAGATCTTAAATCATTGCTCCAGCCAATCATTTCAGCCACAGGTATTTTGGCCATGATTATAACTTCTCCGCCTTCCTGCTCAACATTAATTAAAACGCCTCTCTTGCTTCCTATTAAAGAAGTTACTGCCCCCATAAATTCAACAGGCACTTCAATTCTGTGTGTTTGTATTGGCTCAACTAATCCTGCCCCTCCGCCGCCCATGCACTCAAACATCCCTTTTCTTACAGCAGGATAAATTTGAGCAGGGCCCCTGTGCATGTGGTCTACATGCAATTTAGCATCATGCAAAATCAGTTTGGTTTTCATTAAGGGCTCCCTTGCCAATGGGCCTGCGTCAATAACTAATCTCCAGCCATCCATTATAGAATCAATTACTTCACCAAGCAAAACTATTCCTCTTGTCCTATCCTGGAATACATTTCCCTTATAGATTTCTTTATACTGTCTTGCTTCCTCATTGCTTAATCCTAATTCAGATAATTTTTTCCACGTTTGCTCTGCTCTTTTCTTCAATCTTTCCTCTGGAATCTCGCCTTTCTCTATAGAACTATAAATCTCATCTTCTAAAGGCTCCATGCTGAAGAAAAATATATTGTGGCTATTTGGTGTTCTCATCTCTATTTTATGGCTTGGCTTTGCAACAGTCTCTCTGTAAACAACAATCGGATGGCCTGTTTTCACTTCCAATCCTTTTTCATTTTTAATTCTGCCCTCTATAATTTCTAAGTGCAGTTCACCCATCCCCGAAATTAGATTTTCTCCTGTTTCTTCGTTGATTTCTACTTTTATACTTGGATCCTCTTTTGCAACTTTTCTCAATACCTCGATAAGCTTTGGCAAATCTGAGGATCTAATAACTTCAATAGATTTTGTAATAACTGGCTGGAAAATATGTCTTATTTCTTCAAATGGCATTTCTTGTTTTAATGTAATAGTCTCTCCAACATCTACATTCAATCCTGAAATTGCTAATACATTTCCAGCCGGAACTTTTTCAACTTGTTCTGGTTTTATCCCATTATAAACAAAGACTTGCTGTATTCTTCCGGTTTTTTTGGCATTATTTGCATATACCTCCATTCCATTGATAATTGTTCCAGAATACAATCTCCCTGCAGCAACTTCTTTTCCTGATCTAGGATCTATTACAATTCTTGTAATCACAAATGCCAGTTCACCATTTTTATTGCATTTTGAAAGATCTTGTCCAAACTTGCTTTCTGCATCTCCCCTCCATATCTTTGGAATTCTATATTTTTGTGCTTCTAGTGGATTTGGCAGATGTTTTACTGCCATATCTAAAACAACATCATGCAAAGGAGCATTTTCCCATACCCACTTCTTTCTATCGGCCTCTTCCATTTCATAAAGTCTAATAATGTCTTTAAAACTAACTTTTTTCTTTTTCATGAATGGCAGAGATAATGCCCAATTATCTCTAGCAGAGCCAAAAGCAACGCTTCCATCCTGAACATTAACTTTCCATTTTTCTTTATATTCTGGCTCTGCAATTTGCATTATCAGGCTATTAAACTGCTCTATAATTCTCATTAATCTCTCTTGCATTTGCTCAGGAGTTAATTTTAGTTCTTTAATTAATCTATCAACTTTATTCAAGAAAAGAACTGGCTTTACTCTTTCTCTCAATGCTTGTTTCAAAACTGTTTCTGTTTGCGGCATAATTCCTTCAGAAGCACACACCAAAACAAATGTTCCGTCAATAGCCCTCATTGCTC
Organism: Candidatus Woesearchaeota archaeon; assembly: GCA_964362915.1. Taxonomy (GTDB): domain Archaea; phylum Nanobdellota; class Nanobdellia; order Pacearchaeales; family GW2011-AR1; genus JAUSIK01. Next base: position 23,363 of record CAYIGH010000005.1, read on the forward strand.
TAGTAACGTTCCCTCCAAAGTCAACATGTCCAGGTGTATCAATCAAATTAATAAGATACTCTTCATCATGATAAGTATGCACCATTGAAACATTTGCTGCATCTACTGTCATTAATCTTTCTTGTTCATCTGCATGCTGCCAAGTGGCCATGCCCTCCTCTAAATCTCCAGCAGATTTTACAGCCATCATTCCTGCTGCAGCTAAAAGATTGTCTGTGAACGCCGTATTATGTATAACAATTCCCTCAGAGATGAAGTTATGATTGTCTGGAATAGTAAAATCATAAACTATTTCTTCAAATGAATTAGCAGTTTCAACAATATCAACAAAAGCTAAATCAGAATATGAATTTTTTAATAATTGTACCATCTGTCTATTTACAATTTCTATATATTCATAATCTTCTTTATTTACATTCTTCTCTTTCCAAAAAAAATCAGCATTTTTCATACACACAACCATATCTCCAATTCTTAAATCTTTAGCTTCTACATCAACAAATCCATCTCTATAAACAATATACTTATGTTCTGGTGTTGTTATAATTTCAAAACCGTTTCTTAATTTTACTTTTATAGTATTTCCACCTTTTAATCTCCAAACATATTGAATATTTTTCTTCTCTATTTTTCCTTCGGATTTATTAAGTGAAAATATCTCTATGTTTTCTCTAGGAGCATAAACAGTATGGTCTTCATTCTCTTCATAAATATCTCCATTTTTAGCAACTTCCTCAAAAATATCTTTGGCAGTTTTAATACCTCCATCTGTTAAAATTAATCTGGAGTTCCCACTAATACACTTTCCATGGTGTATATGTGCAGACGTAGCTACATTTCTGATGTTCTTCTGATTTGAAATCAGTTTTTTAATTTTCTGCAAGTTTGTTTCTTTCTCCACCATATTGATATTGGAAATTTTATTTAGTTGTAATTTGTGATAAGAAAGAGGGTTTTTAAAACTTGGCTTTAAATACTTAGAATGCAATAAGCAAGTTTATTAATAATTCAATTCTCTAAAAAAGATGAATATAAGATTCGGACCTGCTGGATTAGGGCCTGTTAAAAATGCTGAGGAAACTTTAAAAGAATATCATAAATTAGGATTAAGAGCTTGTGAAATCGCCTTCACTTATGGAGTGTATATAAAGAAAGAAGAAGATGCCAAAAGAATTGGAAAAAAAGCTAAAGAATTAGATATTAAATTAAGCATCCACGCGCCCTATTATGTGAATTTAAATTCTGAAGAAAAAGCGAAAAGAGAAGCTACTAAAAAAAGGATTTTGGACTGCTGCGAAATCGGAGAATTTGCCGGGGCAGAAATAGTTGTGTTCCACCCAGGATACTATGGGGAAGATAGGAATAAAAGTTATGAAGTAATAAAAGAAGGCATTATAGATATCATGGAAGAAATAAAGAAAAATGGATGGAAGATAAAGATAGGAGTAGAAACAATGGGAAAGGTAAATGTATTTGGAAGTGTGGAAGAGATTGCTAGTCTAGTTAAGGAAACTGGTTGTTCTTTTTGCATTGATTTTGCACATATTTTAGCTAGGGATAAAGCGGTTGATTATGAAAAGGTCAAAGAATTATTTCCTCAAAAGAAATGGCATGCGCACTTTTCCGGCATTGTTTATGGAGAAAAAGGAGAAAAACATCATAAAAATACAGAGAAAGAAGAGTGGAAAACGCTTCTAAAAAACTTGCCAGAAGAAAAAGAGATAACAATAATAAATGAATCTCCTTCTATGACAGAGGACAGTGTTGAAGGATTGAAATTAGCTAAGCAGATGGTTTAGACTTTTCATTAAGACCATGACTAATCTTGTCAATTTCTAAAAGTTTTTCCCTTGCTTTTATAGGATTAATTCTGCAAGTATTAAGAATCTCTAATATATATTCTATGGCTTCGTTATAACTCTGTCTTTTATGATACTTGAGTCTATCTAATCTTAATTTTGTTTTCTTGCTTATTTTAATAGTTGTATTTTCATCTTTCATTTTATTGGCTATAAGTATACCATGTTATACTATTTTATACTTCTTAAATTTTTTGGTTAAAATGTTACTACTCTATTTTGTAACTTTTTAATAGTGCTTATTTTGTTATTACCGCAAAGTTTATAAAAGCAGATTTAGTTATATTTCTAACTAAATTTAACAAAACAAATATGACATCCAAAAAATTTTGGGTTTCGCTTGCCGCGATATTCGCATTGGTAGTTTTATCAGTTGTGAATGTCAGCGCTAGTTTCGGAAACATTGTTGGTATAGAAGTGGATGAAGTTGATGTCTTCAGTGCACAGCCTGTAGCTATTGAAGCAGGACAGACTGTTGCTGTAAGACTCTTTTTTCGCGCTGACCAAACTGTTGAGGATGTCAGAGTGAGAGCCTGGATTGCTGGCGACAAAGAAATCGCATCAGTTACAAAGGAATTTGCTGTCCTTGATGGCAGAACTTACAGCTGGCTTCTTTTGATAAAGATGCCTGCAAGTTTAGATGAAGAAGAACTAGATGAAGATCTAGATCTTCATGTGACTGTTGAGAGCAGAGATCTTGGTGTCACTGATTCTTTCGGAGTTGACCTTACTGTACAAAGAGAATCCAATGCACTTGAGATTCTTGATGTAGATTTGGACAATGTAGTCAACGCAGGAGATGTTTTATCTCTTGACGTTGTTGTAAAGAACAGAGGCAGACAGACTTCTGAAGATACATTCGTCGTTGCCAGAATACCTGTATTGAAGCTTGAAGACAAAGCTTACTTTGGAGACCTCTATAACATGGCTGACCCTGTTGTAAATGGCAGACAGCTAGACAATAGAGAAGACTCTTATGAAAGAAGATTGTCTTTAAGAATTCCTTCAAATACACCTGCTGGTGTTTACGTTGTAGAAATTGAAGCATCAAATGAAGACGCTATAACTACAATGACTAAAAAGATTGTTGTAACAGGCGCAGAAGGAAAGACACAAGTTGTCTCACCTGTGCACAGCAGATCCTTAGATGTTGGAGAAACAGCTGAATACAGCTTGGTTCTAGTTAACTCTGGAACTCAAGTTGGATTGTTTGAACTGGTTATTGAGGCACCAAGCGACTTAGATGTTGAAGTGTCTGAGCCGGTTGTTGCTGTACCCGCAGGCAGTAGCAAGACTGTAACATTAAAAACCATGTCTGATAAGGCTGGAAATTACAATTTTGCAGTAAATGTCCACTCTGGCGGAGAGCTAGTAACAAGAGAAGAGTTTACAGCAAAGGTTGAAGGCAGATCAACAGCAGATATAACAAGAACAAATCCAACTGTATTATTGACAGTTGTTCTTGCAGTTATCTTCGTTGTGCTTTTGATAGTGCTGATTGTTCTCTTGACAAGGAAACCTGAAAAGTCTGAAGAATTCGGAGAAAGTTATTACTAAACTTTCTTGACATTATTTTTTTATTTTTTTAATCTTTTTCTTTTTTTATTTTTTATATAATAAGAGTAAAGAATACAGCAAAGCAGTGATAACATATCTTTAAATATTACTTTATTTTAATCTAGACTTCAAGAATTAGGAAAAACTGAAAGGGGGTGTAAAAATGAAAAAAGTTTTGCTTTTAACGCTGATGTTATTTGTTAGCTCTGCAGTTGTTTCAGCAGCAGTCGGTGACTTGGTCGGAACTGTGAACTTCAGTGTTCCATGTTCTTCAGGTATTGGTGTTGGCATCGCATATGATGGAATGAATCTTTGGTATTCTTGCTATAACTCTGCAACTGATCTCTATAGGGCAGATCCTCAAACTGGTTTAGTAACTGCAAGTTATACTATTACAGGAAGTTTAGGAGCTCTAGCTTATGACGCCTCAAGGAATGCGCTTTGGGCTGGCTGGGGAGATTTTTCTGGAAACGTGAGATTATTGCAGCTCAATGCGTCAAAGGATATTATCAATACAACAACAGTTTTCACTGCAGGTGATGCAGTCATTGTTGGCCTTGATGATGGGCTTGCCTATGACGCTCAAGATGACACACTCTACTTTAGTGATGATGTCTCGACAACGATTCATCATTATACAGTGAATGGCACTCATCTTGTAGACTTTTCTTGGGCAGGAAGTGGTTGTTATAATAGCGGATTAGCTCTTGGAGGAGATTTGCTGTATCAAGGATCTAATGGATGTAATCAGGTCTGGGTCGTGAATAAATCAAATACAGGAGTTATAGTATTTAATTTCTCAACAGCAGTTGGCGCAGATCCCGGATTCAGAGATGAAGATCTTGAATGTGATACAAATACTTTCTCTGGGCAGGGCAAGCATGTGATGTGGTCTGTAGAAGCGTATGATCCAAATTCAGGATTAACTATTTTACCACGAAGAGCCATGGCTTTCGAGATACCACTTAATAGCTGTGGTATAGGAGGAGCACAAGCAGCCTGCGGTGATCAAGTTGTAGACGCAGGAGAACAATGTGATGACGGGAACAATGTCAACGGAGATGGTTGTTCTGCTACATGCATGATTGAAGTGGCTCCAGTTTGTGGGAACAGTATTTTAGAAGCTGGAGAACAATGTGATGATGGAAATAATGATAATGGTGATGGTTGTTCCTCAACATGCCAAATAGAAGTACAATGTCCTGATAATGATGGAGATGGCGTAAATGACTGTGATGATTTATGTTTGAATAGTCAGCCTGATAACATTGCTCTAAATCCAAATCAATATGCTCAAAACATTGATTTTGGTGCATTTGAGTCAGGTCCTGGGAATGATCAAAGCATTGTCTATGACATGCAAACCACAGGTGGATGCACATGCAAACAGATTGCAGCACAATTAGGAGTAGGAGCTGGTCATATCAAGAAAGGATGCAGTCCATCAGTAATGGAAGCTTGGACAGGAATCAATGCAGAACCAGATAGACAAGCAGGAATTGGAAGAAATATCCTTCTTATTGGAGGACTCTTAATTGCAGGAGCAGGGTCAGCAGTTATTAGAAGATTCCTGAAATAAATCTTCTGAAATAAATTTTATTTTTTTATTTGCTTTTTCTTTTTTAATTAATATACAATTCAGGGCATTTTATTCAACAGAATAGATAGTATACACAACTAGCTGAAGTTTTAAATATTCTCTTAAATAGAAAGATTTATGGTTTATGTAAAAAAGATGGTTATACAGGGATTTAAGAGCTTTGCAAAGAGGACAGAAATTCCTTTTGACAAAGGGATTAATATTTTTATAGGCCCAAATGGGAGCGGAAAAACTAATGTTGCAGACAGTATATTATTCGCTCTTGGAAGGCTGTCAATAAAATCTATGAGGGCTGCAAAAGCAAGGAATTTAATTTTTATGGGATCAAAATATGTTAAGCCTGCTAAAGAGGCATTTGTTGAGCTCATTTTTGATAATTCTGATCGCGCTTTTTCTTTAAATAGTAATGAAGTGCATCTTAAAAGAATCGTTAGAGTTAATGGCCAGAGCGCATATAAAATAAATGGAGAAACGAAAACTAGAAATGAGGTTATTGAGATGCTTGCACAGGCAGGAATTGATCCTTATGGATTTAATTTGATATTACAGGGTCAGATTCAGAGCCTTGTAAAAATGCACCCTGAAGACAGAAGAAAAATTATAGAGGAAGTTGCAGGCATATCTATTTATGAGTCTAGGAAAGAGAAATCCTTGCACGAGTTGGAAAAAACAGATGAAAGATTGAAAGAGATTAGTACAATTTTGCGCGAAAGAACAGCTTATCTAAGGAACCTTGAAAAAGAAAAAGAGCAGGCCGAGAAATATAAGAATGCACAATTGATAGTAAAAAGAGCAAGGTCATCTATTATACATAAAAAGATAGAAGAAAAGAAGAGAGAATTAAATGCTATTTTAAAATCAATCGAAGAGAAAGAAAATATCAAGGCTAAAATAAGAAGGGTTATCGAAAAATATCAGAAAGAGATTGAAACATTGTCTTTAAGAATAAATGATATTAGCAAGCACATACAACAGGCCACTGGAATGGAGCAAGAAGAATTACATAATGAAATTGCTGATTTAAGGGCAGAGATAGAAGGGTTAAAAGTAAGGAAGGAAAGTTATGAAAATAGAAGAGATGAAATTGAAAGAAGAATAGAACAGATGTCTAAGTCAATTCCAGATTTAGAAGAAGAGATTATTGGATTGAGAAAGCAATCCCCAATTATTGCGAAGAAGTCTGTTGAACTTAAGAAAAAGAAGGATGATTTGAGCCAAATAGAAAATGAGCGAAAGAAACTACTAACATTAAAAATAGAATTACAGGCCTTTAAAGATAGGATAAAAGACAAGGAGAAAACTTTATCACGAATACAGGCTGAATCTGAGTCCATAGTAAAAAGACTTGAAGAATATTCTGGAGAATTGAATTACGAGAATGGGAGCTTATGCTTAAAGGCCATAACAGCTCTAAAAAAAGATATAGAAATTAAAGAGCATCAAATAAAAGAATTAAATAAAAGAGAGATGGAGAATGAGAAAATACTGTCTGTTGCAGATGCTTCTATTGTAAATGCAGAAAAAATTAAGTCTGATGTTGAAAGACTAGAATTCTGCCCTTTATGCCAGAGTAAAATAACCGGAGAGCATAAACAGCATGTGCATAAAGATTCAGAGGAGAAAATATTTAAAGCTCAGGAAGGTAAAGAAAAAGCATTGGGAGAATTAGAATCTATAAAGAAAGAAAAAGAAATAATTTTTAAATATATCTCTAAGTCTGAAACTAAATTATCTAAAGACGAGGCGGAGTTGATAAACCATAAGAATATTGCTGAAAAAAAAGAACAATTGAAAAAAATTGTTGAGGAAGAAAAAGTTCTAAAATTTGAAATTTCTGATTTTGAAGATAAAAGAAAGAAGCTAGAAGCGAAGTCTAATGACTTGGATAGAATAGAAGATCAATATCAAAATAAAATTCTAGAGATAGAAGAAATTTCCTCCAGAACAGAAGAAGATGTGGATACGACTCTTCTATATAAAGAAAGAGAACTTGAGAATATTCAAAATATTATAAAGAGAAGTAAAAAAGATTTAGGAGATATAGACAATGATATTGAAGAAATTAGTGAAAAGCTGGAGATGAAGATTAGCTCTCTTGAAGAAAAAGAAGAAAAAGAAAGGAACTTGCAGGTTCAATTTAAGAAAATGTTTGAAGAAAGAGATTCAGTACAAAAAACTATGCAGGAAAAGAACTTTTCTTTATCAGAAACCCAGCAAGAACTAAGGCAGATAGAAGACCAAGTTAATTATTTAAAAATCGGAAAGGCCAAACTTGATGCGGAAAGAGAGGCCTTGGAGATTGAATTTTCTGAATACATTGGTATTGAACTGCTGCAGGGCAGCATTCCTTCGATAGAAGATAGACTTAGAAAAGCACAAGAAATATTGCAAAATATAGGGTCAATTAATATGAGAGCATTAGAAGTTTATAAAGATGTTAAAAAAGAATATGATGCTGTACAGGAGCGAGTCAATATTTTACAGAAAGAAAAAGAAGAGATATTAAAGATAATTGAGGAAATAGACAAGAAAAAAACCAGGACGTTTATGAAAACATTTAAGGCATTAAATGGGCTCTTCTCAGATAATTTTTCAAAACTTTCCGCCAAGGGCATAGCTTATATGGATCTTGAAAATAGAGAAGATATTTTTGCAGGAGGAGTTACTATTGTTGTAAAATTAGCCAAAGGCAAGTACTTTGATGTAACATCTCTATCTGGTGGCGAGCAGACGCTGGTTGCTTTGTCTTTATTGTTTGCAATCCAGGAATACAAACCTTATCATTTTTATGTTTTTGATGAAATTGATGCAGCTTTAGATAAAAGAAATTCTGAAAGATTGGCTGCTTTGTTGAGTCAATATATGAAGTCTGGACAATATATTGTTATTACCCATAATGATGCGATTATAATTAATTCAGATGTTTTATATGGGGTAAGCATGCATGAAGGCATAAGTAAAATTTTGAGTCTGAAACTAAGTGAGAGCATGCCAAAGAGCGATAATGTTTCAGAAAGTCAGAAAGCATCTAAAGAGGCCTGATCTTTTTCTGGAAAAAGTTCCTTCCACGTCTGCCAACTTTTCCTAAATAGTCCTGAATTTTTCCATTTTTTTCCTCGTGTTTTTAGAAAATCCTGCGTTAAAGGATCTGAAGGATATCCTGATCCAAAGTCGCCATATTTTTCTTTTAATCTTTCAATTTCTTCTTCTCTCGCAACTTTGGCTAGAATTGAGGCAGCAGATACGGAAAGGTAATTGACGTCTGCTTTATGCTCGCAGATTATGGTTAAATTTTCCATATCTTCTATAAAATTCAGCAAAGTCTTTTTCCATGCATTTGTATTAACAGAAGGGCAGTCCACTATAACTTTTATTTTTTCCTTTTTATTGTTAAGATTATTGATAATTTCTGCCGTTTTAATTGCCTCTAATGTATTTAAATTAATCTTGGAATTTATTGCAGAATCAATTTGTTCAGGAATGGCTTTGACAATATAATAGTTTAATGCAGATTCTTTTATTATCTTTGAAAGTTCTATTCTTTTTGAATGCCTGAGTTGTTTTGAATCTTTTATATTGTATTTTTTTAGGGAAGTTTCTATATTCTTATCCAAAAGAACACCTGCAAGTATCATTGGCCCTATTAATGGGCCTCTTCCTGCATCGTCAATACCCAAAGTTAACATGCTATGATAAAATAAGATTTGTATAAAAAGATACCTATTTCATTAATTTGCTTTTTCAGTTTCTCCATGAAATTCAAATAGCGGTGATTGGATTTGAACCAATGTTCTCAAGGTATCCCACTTTGCGAGAGAATGCTTCGCATTCTTGATATGGGCCTTGCGAGGACTCCAGGCTCCTCTACACCGCTATAATAATATTGCTGATAGTAGGACTTTTAAACCTTGTTGTTTATTGAATATTATGAAGCATAAAAGAGAAAAATCTGTTGAAAATGTGATTACTGTTCCTACATTGTTAAACATCTCTAGAATTATACTAACTTTTGTTGTGGTTTATATGATAATAACAGACAGTAATGTTATCTGGACAGTGGTTATTTTTTCCATTGCTGCAATTACTGACTGGTTTGATGGTAGAATTGCAAGAAGATACAATCTTGTCAATGAATTTGGGAGAAAGGCAGATATGGCTGCAGATAGATTTTTATGGATAGGAACCGCCCTTGCATTTGTTGTTGTTTTTGGAATTCGAGGAAGATTAGAGATAATTCACGGTGTTCAGATATTACTGATTATGCTCAGAGAAATTATATCCGCCCCATCTGCAATTGTTGCATTCTTTTCAGGGAGAGGTTTCCCGCATGCCAGATATGTTGCAAAGATTACTACTTTTACACAAGGATTTGCTATTCCTTCTTTGCTTTTAAGTATTTATTATCCATCTTGGATTTATTTATCATTGCCACTTTCCATATTTATAGGCATAGTTGGAACAATTTCAGGATTTTATTATATTATTGATGTGCAGAATATTCAAGAGAGGAAAAAATGAGCGGCCCAGCAGAAGGAAAAATAAAAATAGGGAAAGCCGATGTGTATATTCATATAAAGGGAAAGTCTAGGGCCAGTGTTACTCATCTAGATATTGAACTTGATAAGTTAAATGAGATTATCAAGCCAGGAGAGAATAGTTATGTTGGCGGTAAAGTTGGCGGGGTTTTTATTGGATTGAAGAAAAATATGATAGAAAGAATTGAAAAGAAAGAAGGTAAGAAGTAATATGTTTAAATTGAAAATAGGCGAGTGGTTCATAGTTATATTTAATCTTCTTTATATAATTCCATTTACTATTTATTATCTAAGTACAGGAAATTATGAATTCCTAATTTATATTGCTGTTTTGGTTATTATTGGTTTAGTATTGCTTCTAACTTTGAGAAAGAGCAAGCTAGACTATCTGGCTTTGTATGGACTATCAATTTGGGGATTGCTGCATATGGCTGGAGGAGGAATTAGAATAAATGGTAAAACTCTCTATTCTCTGCATTTAATTAATATTGTTGATAAAGGCGGGCAATTTTTTATTTTGAAGATGGATCAGGCAGTTCATTTTTATGGTTTTATGGTTGCTGCAATTGTTATTTTTCAGTTATTGTCAAATAATTTAAAAAATGTTGATAAATCCAAGCTTGCGATATTTTTGGCTTGGATTGGAAGCATGGGATTGGGCGCTTTAAATGAAGTTGTAGAATTTATTGCCTTTATTTCTTTGGATAAGACAGGAGTCGGAGATTTATATAATACTGGATTAGATCTTGTGTTTAATATGCTTGGAGCTTTAGCAGGAGCATTTTTTGCTTTTTATTACCTTAAAAAGAGAAATATAAAACTTTAAAAGTCTTTAATTATAACTAGCTTCATGCCCGGATGGCACAATGGTACTGCGGCAGATTGCTAATCTGCTTTCCGCAAGGATTTCCAGGTTCGATTCCTGGTCCGGGCGTTCATAAAATATTTAAAAAGTCGTTGCTTGTAAAAAATAAAGAAAATGCCTCCGAGGAGGCAAAAAGACTATTCTTTTGTTGATTCTAATCCTTCGAAAAGCTCATCATGGTCAAAAACCTCTTCCACTTCTTCGAATGGATCTTTTTTTTCTACCTCTTTTTGATTCATTTTTTCTCTTCTACTTTAATTAATCTAATATATAAATCTTATTGTCTTTAAAAAGCAAAGGGGCAAAGTTTTAAATAGCGTTATTTCTTTAAGCTAATGTACCAATAGGAAGAAGGAAGCGAAATATTATTATTTACCTTCATATTCACGTCTATGTTTGACAAATTAACTTCTTTCTGTTGAACAGGGAAAGCATCAAAAAAGATGCTTTTATATAAAATGGCAAAAATAAGCCCAGTATCAATAAAATATATGATTCATGCTTCGTTTAAAGCAGAAGGACCATTAGAAAGGCCAGATGTAATTGGAGCCATATTTGGGCAGACAGAAGGGCTTTTAGGAACAGAATTAGAGATGCGCGAATTGCAAAAAGAAGGAAGAATAGGTAGGATAGAGGTAGAGTTGGAAATTGTAGATGGGAAGAGTATAGGCGAGATTAAAGTGCCTACAGCTTTGGACAAATCAGAAACAACATTAATTGCAGCAGCTTTAGAAACAATTGACAGAATAGGCCCCACAGAGGCAGGGATTAAAATAATTCAAATAGAAGACGTAAGGGGCAGCAAAAGAGACTACATAATTGACAGAGCAAAACAGCTTCTCGAAAATCTAGAAAGCGGAGACAATCTAGGAGAGATGTCTAAAACACTTAAAGAAGAAACAAGGGCCGCTAAAATACAAGAGTATGGAAGCGAAAAATTGCCTGCAGGAGATCTTTCTGGCAATGAGATTATTGTTGTTGAAGGCAGGGCAGACGTCGTAAATCTTTTGAAAAATAGGGTAAATAATGTTATAGGTATGAACGGAACTAAATTGCCTGCAGAAATAGCAAAATTAGGGCAGGAAAAGGAATTAACATTATTTATTGATGGCGACAGAGGAGGCAAGCTAATTGCAAAGAACGTTATAAACAATGCGAAAATCGCCTATATTGCTGTTGCTCCTGACGGCAAAGAAGTGGAAGAATTAACAGGAAAAGAAATATTAATTGCTCTAAGAAGGAAAATGCCAATAGACGAATTTTTGAGGAAGATTAATAATAGTACAATCTTTAATAGCAATTCTACTGGAGAAGAAGTCAAAGAGGTTGCAGAGAAGAGCATAGATGACGATACAGCAAGGAAAAAGATTCGCTCTTTATATGAAGAAATAGAAGGAACAAAGTCCTCTTTACTGCTTGATACAAACTTTGATATTATAAGAAAAGTTGGGGCTCGTGAAGTGTCAAAGAATATTGAAATTTCTAAGAGAAAAACATTAGCAGTAATCCTAGATGGCACTGTAACCTCTACTCTAGTTAAAACTTGTGAAGATTTCGGTATTGTTTATCTAGCAGCTACAAATTTCGGGACAGTTAAAGATACAAAATTAAAATTAATTAGTCTGTAATATAATTAATTCCCATATAACTTTCTTAAGCCAGTAATATCAGGAGTTTCTAATGTTCTCTTTGCAGTTTCTCCATAATCAGAATATCCATACATTGTCACGCTGGAGCATGAGGAACTATAAATATCTCCCAATCCATCAACATGGCCTATTTCATGAACCCCAATGTTTTCCAAATCCATAACATTTGGATTTAATGTAGCATCTCCCCATGTAAAGACATTATTAAACTGAATATCTGCTTCAACTATCTGGCCAGTGAATGTCATCCATACAGATGTTACAGCGATAACATTATTATTAGGATAGAAAGTGAATCCGAATGTATTCTTTCCGTCTCTTATTCCTGGTTGCGCGCTGTAATTTATCTGATAAGCATTATTGAATAGTTCTCTTGATGTTGCGCTATCCCATGTTTCTACAGATTTTGACAATGTGGAAACCACAAAAGACTCTGATAAAAATTGAGGATTAGAAGGGTTAATTACATAATTTACAGGTAATGTAGGCCATTTAGCTCCTATGAAATTATAGCATTTATTTCTTCCATTGCCATTCACTGCAGCATTACGAGCATAATGCAAGAAGTCTATTCTATTTATATTCCAGTCATCATCTATAGCCGCGGAATGTTCTGGGGCCTTAGCATTCTCTTTTGCATTCTCATTTGCAGGAATAATCATGGCATTTCCACTAAATGACATAAGTAAAACTATCATTAATATAAAAGAAATTGTTTTTGTTATAGTGTTTTCCCTCATATAATCTTATAATAGGCTATATTTATAAATCTTTCTATTGTGTTACTATTAATAAATTATAAAACTATCTTGCGGAGTCTGCCTGTTTTTCAGCCTCATTTTTCTTGCCAACAGCATAACTTTCCATATTCCCTTGAGAAGCCTTAATAATTTCTTCAGCTAAAGACTCAGCCATCTTTTTTTTCTTCCCAAAGCATCTCTGATAGGACCCTTGTACCATCCATCTAATGGCCAAATCAACTCTTCTTAATGGAGAAGTATCAACTGCCTGAGGATATCTCGCTCCAGCTTGCTCAATAACAGTTATCTCATCCCGCGGCGAGCCGTTTGCAATAGCATCAACTAAAACCTGAACGGGATTTTTCTTTGTTTTTTCAGCAACAATGTCCAATGCTCTAAGAACAGTAGCCATATTCTTGTTATATTTCCCAGAACTCCACGAAGTAATTATTTTATGTTTCTTGCCAGAGTGCCCAGGAACAGCAATTCGATTAGCAACTCTTTCAATAATATTAACTTTGATTTTGCCAAATTTTTCTAAATTCCTTCCTTGTGACTTTAGCAATAATCTAGGATCAAGATTAATATAGGGCTTTAAAGCAGAATCTTTTATTTCAATATTATAAGCCTCATATTTATCAAAGAATTTCATTCCTGATTCTTGTTTTATTTCTTGAATTTGCTCTGTCATTTTTAACTATTTTCTTCCTCAAATTTTATATTCTCAACATTTAAATAATTTTTAACTTTTTCCGCAACACTTCGTTTAGTATCAGGATTAGTAGAGGCCACATATACACCCAAAGAAGAATTATGAGCGTTACCTTTCATATCTTCATTAAAATCGATTCCTGCATAATCAAAAAGTAGAAAATAATCTTCAGACTGTCTTAAAAATGAAGAGTTTTTTCCCTCTATAAGCCTTACATTACTCAGGTCATCACAACCTAAAGTAGATAATTCAAATGTAGTCTTTCCATTATCAATTATTATCTTTTCTAATTCCATTAATTTACTAGGGTCTGTTTCAAATCTAAATTTATGTATATACCAAACCATTCTACCTCCTCCCCTTCTCTATTTCCCCCTTCCATAATCTTCTCAGAGGCTGGTCATTTACTTTTATAACTTGAAATCTAATCCCAGGAATATCACCTTTAGAGCGCCCCATTTTGCCGCCTATTCTCTCAATAATAACCTCATCATGCTCGTCAATAAATTTCTGGGCTAAGTTTCCTGGAATAAATGCGCCAACCTGCACACCGTTCTTAATTAGTTGAACCTTGCAGCATTTTCTCATGGCAGAATTTGGCTGTTTTGCTTCTTTTTGAATTTTTTCTATTACTATTCCCTTTGCCTGCCATGCTCTTCCTCCAAGAGGGTCAGACTTCTGTCTTAATTTTTTAACTCTCACTCTATAATCATAAGAGGCCCATCTATCTTTTCTCCTGTTCTTTTTCAGCTTTCTAGCATTCATTAATCCCATATTAATCTCTAATAAAAAGGGTTTTTAAATCTTCACTTTAAAAAGGAACTTTACGCAATTCTCAAATCAATTCCATAAATATCATGAATAATTTTTTCCAATTCCTCAAGTCGTCTTTTATTCCTTCCAATCAAGATAGCTTTATTCTGGTTGTTTCCCGCAGTTATTACAATAGAATTATCTTTAATCTCTAAAGACTTAAACTTATTCGGGCCTACTAAATCATGTATAAATCTCTGGGCATCTCTTAGCCCCAAAGGCTCTTGTATGATCCTAACCCTTTTTCCAAGATTTTCCTGCAATTTTCTTACATTAAGTGCAGAAGGCCCAATAGCTTTAGAAACAAGTTCCCCAGGTACTGCGAAGAAAATCGTATTGTTGTATATAAAACACTGTTTTGTCTTAACTCTTGAAGCCCTGTCTAGTAGATTAATATATCTCATTGTTTGCATATTTATAGTCGCCATTTTACAAATTTCTTCAGAATATTCTCCTATCTATCTTCTTGCATTTGACTATATAAATTTATCTTTTGTCAAGAGGGTTTCAACCAGTTCGGGTTAATTTTTTAGGGATTTTCTTCAAATCTCTTAAAAATTTATAAACATGTTTCATAATTTTATTAAGCTTAATCTTATATTCATCCACATTTTCTGGCTGTAAATTTCCTAAAGACATGGCTCTTTCCAATACATTGTTATAATTATTTCTAACTTTATCAATTTCATCATAATGAATATAAACTCCAGCACAATCAAACTTTCCATCTTCTAGGTCCCTTTCAGGAACAACAAGCATATTGCCAAATTTATAAGGTCTAATAGCAATCATTGCCTTATCCACAAAATATGAATATTTCTGATTAGCAGCAACCTCCAAACTAGTATCATCAAATTGATGATTTGGAGATGCATATAATTCAACTTTCTTTTCAAATATCGATTCTAACCTAGATTTACCTCTACTCATTAAATCATTTTGTTCTGCATAACTTAATTCTTTTCCATATAAACAATAATTTTCATGCCATGGATCAACAAATCTATGCTTATATCGGCATTTATGGCTTAATCCTTGCTGTCCCAAAACGCTATTCTCTCTATTAACCGCAACTTTGAACAACTCAAAAAGTTCAGGATTCTGGTCTTTCCAAATTGGTTCTTGCCATGGGGAAAAAGAAAGAGCAATAGGAATATTTTTTTCAAGAATTTCTTCAATTATCTTTTTTTTATTTCCTTCTTCAAAATCTTTTTCTTTGAGGTTTTCAACGTGAATGTCCAATGCTATGCCTGCCATGTTTCAACACTTCCTCTTTCAGCATCTATAGAATCCCAAAAATTAATAAGCCCTATTCCAGTATATTTTTCTAATAGTTTAGATTCAATATCCTTTCTCTCGCTTTCAGGAATTACTCTAATTTTTTTTCTAAAAAATCTTTTTTCCTCATATCCACAAACATGGAGTCTAGAGCTAAATCCCTTTACAGCTTCAATAATATAAACTGCTTTTTTATCTTCAGAAACTTGCTGGCAATAAGGCCCTTCCAAAGCAAATCCTCTTTGATCCAAGCTGCAATAATAATAGCTCATATCATTCATAAATAAATGATTTACATAAGGCCATTTATACAATTTTTCCCCTGCCATAAAAACCCAATTAAGAATCAATATTTAAACTTTACTCATCCTTTTTAGCGCGTTTCTTCGCTTCTTTATCGCCTTCTCTTACTAAAGGCCCGGTAATTTTAACAAGCAATCCTGGCAGGCCAGTTCCAACCGGAATTGGTTGATTCAATAGAATATTCTCAATTACCGAGTTCAATTCTTCCTTAGCCCCTTTTAATGTTGCACCAATAAACTGTTTATCAGGAGTCTCGAATGTCGCCCTAGCTAAAATACTTGCTTTATCAGAAATAATTCCCATTCTTGTAACTCCCTTGACGCTTCCCCCAACAGTCATTGCATCAGCGATTAATTTAATATGCCTTATATTTATGTCCAATCCTTGTGTTTCTATGACTTTCTTTATTTCATTTATTATAGTTTGTCTTGCCGCCTCTATACCAAAAACATTCATAACATCATGAATATCATTAGAAGTAACTCTTTCCGAGTCAATTTCTTTTAGCTTAATTATATCTTTTAAATTAGATCCGGCTGTTCGAATAATATACTCTCTTCCAGAGTGCGCTACCAAAACCTGGGCAATGCCTTTAACACCAGAAATAATTGTCTTCTTCAATTTTTCCTTTAATTTATATATTGCCTTAAAATCAATATCAGATGCATCAACGCCAATCTTTAATTCCCCCACTCTAACTTTAAATTCTTTCTCTTTCAATTTCTCTGCAATTGTCTGCACACCAACATGAAAATTCTTTAATGCTTTTGAATCCAGCAAAATGTCTATTTTCTTATTTGCGAAATCTATCTTTATTTCAGATAAGACCTCTTGCAGTTTAACTTCCTTTATCTTCTCAGCAACTGTTTTTGCATCCTTTTCATTATTATAATCTTTTTTCAGATAAATTTCCATTAAAGGTGTAGAGGGCTGTTTTCTTGCATCTATAATCTCGATTAAACGGGGAAGACCCTGTGTAACTTGCATCTGAGCAACTCCTGCATGGTGGAAAACATTCAGCACCATCTGGGTAGAAGCTTCTCCAAATGATTGCGCTGTTACTACCCCAACAGCCTCTCCTGGAGAGACTTTGTTATCATGAAGATGCAGCTTAGCAACATCCTTGCCGTCATCTCCATACTGGAATTGTATAATATGCTCTGAAGCATCTCTTACTGTTCCGTCATATTCAACTTTCAAATCCTGCAATGCATAAATCAATCTTCTATAAAGGTATCCGGATTTAGGCGTTCTTAATGCAGTATCCATTAAACTATCTCTTCCAGTAATTGCTCCAAAGAAGAATTCGCTTGGCTGCAATCCCTTGAAATAAGATGATTTAATGAAACCTCTTGCCTCTGGTCCAAGATCTCCTCTTTTAAAGAAAGACAAAGTTCTGTTATTATATCCAAAACTTATTCTTTTTCCAGCAAGTGCCTGCTGCCCAACACAGCATCCGATTTGACCTATGTTTAGTAAACTTCCCTTTGCCCCAGGAGCAATCATCTTATAAACCTCGCTTTCTATCGGGAAATGCTCTTTTAGAATATTTCCTATTTCTGTTCTAACCTCATTTAAAATTTGAAGTATCTGAATTTCCCTGGATTCTTCCAGTGTTTTTCCAGGCATGGCTTTAATTTTCCCGCTGCCATAATCTTCAATAACTTCTTTAGCCTTTACTTCAGCTTTAGAAATAATATTGGCTGTTATTTCTCTTATTTTATCAGAGACATTTAAGTCATCCAGCGACATGGTGTATCCTCTCTGCGTTAAATATTGCGTGCCTAATTTGAATGCCTTGTTTATGCAGTCAATAGTCACATCTCTCCCAAATTCTTTGTCCAAAATCTTAACCATGGCGCCTTCCTCTGCACCAAAGCTATTCTCGCTTGTTATAACGTTTGGAACATTTATGCTGGATCCTTTTGGAATTATCTGAGCATAAATTTCTTTTCCAGAAATCTTTTTCTTTTTAACAGAATTTACTATGTCCGCCGCGAATAATAGCTGATCAGCGAAATTTTTATCAAATTCTTCCTTTGATAAAATGTAAGCTCCTGTAATGGCATCTGTTATTGTACCTACAAGATTCATATTATTTTTCGAAGAAATAATGTTATTGCTAATATTCAAAAGAACTTTAGCTTCAGATTGAGCTTCCTCTGTCTGCGGACTATGAATATTCATCTCATCTCCATCGAAGTCCGCATTATAGGGCGCAGCCGCAGCAGGATGCAATTTAAATGTTCTATCAGGCAACACTTTAACGCGATGGGCCATTAAACCCTGTTTATGTAATGTAGGGTGTCTGTTAAATAAAACTATGTCTCCATCTCTCAAATGCCTTTCAACCTTATAACCAGGTTGTAGTTCAGCACATATTTCTTCTTTCAAGTCTTCAGTGACTCTTTTCCTCCTGCCATCTATTCTTATTATGTAATTAGCTCCAGGATATATATCTCCTCTTTTTATAATATCCTTTATATACTCTATATTATTGCTGGTGACAGACTCAGCAACAGTAATAACCTTAGCAATTTCCAAAGGCACGCCAATTTCATCAATTTTTAAATAAGGATCAGGGGAAATAACAGTTCTAGCAGAATAATTGACTCTTTTACCAGCTAAATTAGCCCTAATTCTTCCTTCCTTCCCTTTTATTCTCTCTGTAATAGTTTTCAAAGGCTGTCCAGACCTATGTCTTGCAGGAGGTATTCTTGATATATTATTATCAAAGAAAGTAGTTATATGATATTGCAATAAATCCCATAAATCTTCTATTATAACTTCAGGTGCTCCCGCATTCAGATTCTCCCATAGTCTTTGATTTGCTCTTATAATATCAGATAATTTGTGTGTAATATCATCTTCACTTCTCGTGCCTTCTTCAAGCGTGATACTTGGCCTTACAGTTACAGAAGGAACTAATAATAAAGATATAACTGCCCATTCAGGCCTAGCAGTCTTTGGATTTATCCCTGTTTTTTTTAATTCCTCATCGGAAATCTTAACAATCCTATCCCTAACTTCAATAGGGCTTATTCTTCTTTTTCCTATCATAAATGTAGTTGGTTTCTCAAGTTTTACTCTTTCTATTGCCTCATTGCAATGAGGGCATCTTTTTGCATCCCTGGCTTTTTTAGCCCGTTCACTAGGAGTATAGTTTAGTTGTTTCTCTTCAGTCAAAGTTAATTTGCCGCAACTAGGGCAATAACTTCTTAGGCAGTGCTCAATTAATTGAATATACTTTATATGAAATATAGGCCTCGCTAATTCGATACTTCCAGGATGTCCAGGGCATTCTTTCACTCTTTTTCCACAAGTCCTGCATCTTACTCCAGGATCAATAGCACCAAGTCTCAGATCCATTAATCCTCCATCAACAGGGAATCCATCTATGTCATATAATTCTGGCGTTACTATCTTGGCAGAACTTAATTTCTTGATTTGTTCAGGGCTAAGTAAGCTGAATCCCAAAGATTTTACCTGCTTTCTAAAATTTTCCATTTTCATTTTATGCTCCTCTGATAAGTAATATACAAATCTTGATAATTATAATATAACTCCATCATACCATTTTTAGATTTAGCAACTTCTCTTTCCTGCCCCCTATCAATATTTCTTCTTTCCTGCCCCCTATCAATATTTCTTCTTTCTTCCATTAATTTATTATTATATCTTTTCATTTTATCGCTCGTATTTATTCTTCAAGCTGAATTTAGTTAATATACCAAGCCCTAACAACTCATCAACTAGTAACTTGAATGCATATGAAATCTCAACTGGATCTGATTCATTGCCGCCGCATAATTGACAAGGAGTTTTATTTCTTATAATATCTTCATAAGTCATATTCCCGCAATCTTTGCAAATATAAATTACTGTTTTATCAGAACTATATCTTTCCTTCAAAAGCAATGATGCCCCATGTCCAGCAAGCGCCTGTTGCTCCATTTCTCCCAATCTTAAACCTCCCCCCTTTGCTCTTCCTTCAATTGGTTGTCTTGTTAATAATGTAACTTTTCCAGAAGCCCTTGCGTGTAATAAATTCTTTACCATTCTTACTAACTTCAAATAGTACATATTCCCAATATAAATTTGCGCCTTCATCTTTTTCCCGCTAACACCATCATATAGCACTTCTTTTCCATTAGGCCTGAATCCCATTTCCTTAAGTTGAGTCTTTAGCTCATCGACACCCTGTCCGCTGAATGGAGTACCATCAATAATCCTTCCACTTGCACCTGCTGTTTTGCCTGCTAATAACTCTATCAAATATCCAACAGACATTCTGCTTGGAATTCCGTGCGGATTAAACATTAGGTCCGGCTTTACCCCTCTTCTCGTAAATGGAATATCCCGCGAATCAGCAATTAGTCCAACAACTCCTTTTTGTCCATGGGGTGCAGAATATTTGTCTCCAGGCTCAGGCAATCTTTCATCTCGTGTTCTTATTTGAATTACTCTATCTCCTTCCCCATTTATAGTTATAAAAACAGCATCAACAATGCCCTGCTCTTCTTGCCTTATTGCCACACTGGCCTCTTTTTTCGCCTGTATACTAATATCTCTTGCCTCACTCAAAAATTTAGGAGGCGTTACTTTACCTATAACAACATCCCCTGACTTCATATAAGCTTCTGGATATACTATTCCATCGTCTTCTAAAAATCTATAAGATTGTTCAGTTCTATATCCAGAAACATCTTTATCAGGAATACTAATCTGATCACTCAAACATCCAGGATATTGTAATTCAGTTGCGACATAAGGCCTGAAAAATGTACTTCTTCCCATTCCTCTATCAACACTGTCTTTACTAAGCACGATAGCATCTTCCATATTATATCCTTCATAAGGCATAATTGCAACTATGATATTTTGGCCTGAAGGATATATTTCAAGTGTGTCATAAATAAAGCTCCTTACAAGAGGCTTTTGCGGATAGTGTAATATGGAGACGTTGCTATCTAATCTTAGTAGATAATTAGCAGCATAAATTCCCAAACTCTGCTTGAGTGTTTTACTTCCCTTATTAAGTCTCGAGCTCTGATCATGATTGGCATAGGGTACGAGACTGGTTATCAATCCAAACAAATCTACAGGATGTATCTTTAAATGCGTATGTTCCGCGGTAATATCCTCAACTCTGTTAGCAATAAGAGCATTATCTTCCTCTGCAGCATCTATATACTCAATAATACCTTGTCCAATCAAATCTTTCCATGTAATCTTTCCTTCATTTAATTCAATCAAGTGCTCATCTCTCAGTTTACTGGCACCATCTTCTACAACAAGCAATGGCCTCAAGACTCTCCCGACCTCAGTTGAGATAGTAACTTGATCAAGAATTTCATCATATCTCACACTTAATTCCTCTGGCAATTCATTTCTTCGTCTCATAACTCTGACTACTTTGGCAAAGTCATAAGGATTTGCCACAAAACCTATAAATCTTCCATTAAAGAATACATCCTTCCCTTTTTCTTCCATTAAACCAATATTTCTAAGGTTTTTTAATATCATCTTCTCATCAAAACTTACCTCAGTAGAAACCTTGGCAAGCAAAGCCAGATTCTTCCTTAATCCAATTTCTATGCCTTCAGGAGTTTCTGTTGGACAGAATCTGCCATAGTGAGTAGGATGCAATGTCCTGGCAGCGAAATTTTCTTGTTCTCCAGGCAACAGACTAGTAACCCTTTGCAACTGAGATAAAGCAGCAAGATAATTATTCTTCTCCATATTTTGAGTAACACCAGATTTCTCCCCGATCCAGCTTCCAGTTGCAATTGCGCTCTCAATTCTATGCGAGAACAAAGTAGATTTTGATATGGTCTTTAAAGAGTAGAACTTCTTTCGTTTAGAAACTTTTTGCAAAGAATATTGTATGTCTCTAATAAGTATTCCAAAATTAACCCTAAATAGATCAGCCATTAAATCACCAGAAAGCTTAACCCTTTTATTGGCATAATGGTCTTTATCAGTCCTTATTCTCTTGTCATCTTTCGCTCTCAGATATAGTCTTATGAACCTGCATAATGAGATGGCTTTTTCATTTCTAGAACTCTTGTCCATTCCTATATGAGTAAGAAAAAATGAGTCTATCCTTTGTTTAACTCTATCAAGAATTTCCTTCTTTGTTCCCTGTATACCTGATTTTTCAGCTATATATAACATAGCATCATCAAAACTCTGAATATTAGTAAATTCATATAAATTAACAATTAAGCAATCATTCTCATAATCGATATTTTTTGCTATATCAGATTCTTTAATTATACCAAGTGCTTTTAATAAAACTACTGCAGGAATATTTCTCAATCTGCTAAAAGTTAATTCTAATATTCCCTCATTTGTTTCAGATATAGTTGTTGGTATCCTGTAAGAGCCCCTTTGAGAAAATATTCTCAATGTTAGCCCTTGTCTGCCTTCTTCTATAAATGGCTGATTCGGTGCCAAATCTTCAGACATAACAATGACTCTCTCGTTGCCATTAATAATGAAATATCCCCCAGGATCAAGAGGATCCATTAAATTCTCCTTTAATTCTTCCCTGTTCATTCCTCTTGTGGTGCAAGCAGAACTTCTTACCATTATAGGTATTCTTCCAATTTCGACCTCTGCATCATCTGTTTGATCGCCATATTTTACACCTAAATCAATAAAAACAGGGGCAGAATAAGTTAGATTCCTTATTTTAGCAACCATTGGCGTAAGAACAGATGAACTGCCATCAGCTTCGATTATATTGGGCCCTCCAATCTTTACTTTTCCTATTTTTATCTCAATGTCTTCATGAGTTAGAGAGTCATTGATTTCACTTACTATATTTTGTAATTTATTCTCAAGAAAATTATTAAAGGATAAGATATTAGACTCTACAAGAGAGTGCTGTTTCAGATATTTCTCAACTAAAATATTTTCTTTTCTCCCCATTATACAACAACTCTAAAATATAAGTTAATTTTATCTTCCTCCTTTCTCTCTATTTTAATGACATCTCCCTTTGAACATCCTTCTGGAAGAGCAAGGTCACCAAGTTTTATAATAGGCAGTTGCGAAACAGAAATATTATATCTAACTAATAATTTTTTTACTTCTTCTGGTTTCAACTTAGTATGTTTTGGCTGTAGGACGTGCATAGGGCTATATCTGCAGACTCTGAAAATTTAGTTTTCTACTACAAGATAATAAAAGATGAGTGTAAAACTGGCTTTTTAAATCTTTCCTTGGTTTTCTATTTAACCAAAGTATTAATAAAAATGAAGAATAATAAAAAATGGCACCGACGGGAGGGCATCATGAGTGATATACTTCCCATTAATCTGAATTTCTTATTGTTTTGATGATATCCTCTGTTTTCCAAATTTTAATTTTCTTTTGTTGTTGAAAATGCTTGTCATCACTCCAAATTGAGCAACCATATGCTAACGCCGTTGCAATAACTGGAACATCATCTTTGTCTATCTTGCCTATTATTTCTTCAGCTTCGCTCAAAAAAGGCAAAATCCTATTTGATTTGACAATGCTAAAATAACTGCTTAATTTAGAAATCAAGGTTTCGAATTCCTCTTCAGATAATCCAGATTTTTCAAGCAATTCTTCTTTATGCTCTTCTATTTCTTGGAAATGAACTTCTGGAACAAGAAGCTTGTAGGGGCTATTTACTAGGAGTTCCCTCATCTTACTATCTCTTAACAAAGCTGCAATAAGAATATTAGCATCAATAACGATGTTCATGCAGCCTTTTGGCTGCAGATGCTTTTATACTTTTACTTATCGCTTCCACATCTTTTTCTGTAAGCTTGCTCTTTGAGACGATTCTATTCATAATCTCGAGGTCATTTACTCTTTTCTCTATTGCCTGCCTTGCTACTTCACTCCAGCGTATCTCTGAAAATGCCTTCATTTTCTTTGCCAGTTCATCTGGTATGGCCAATGTCATATTTGTCATACATAAATATGTGATAACACATATTTAAAGTTTTTGGTTTTTAACCTTACCCTTTACATTTTATTATTAAGTTGTAAAGGGCAAATGGTCCCGACGGGAGGGTATCAAATGTGATACACTCCCCATGAAACTGGAATAAGAAGATATCGTCTTAACGATTTAATTTAATAAATCATATAATGCTACTTGAGCACTTGATTTTAGATATGGATAATCTTGCGCCCATTT
>CAYIGH010000006.1:0-32535 GCA_964362915.1 Candidatus Woesearchaeota archaeon
AACATGAATGGAAAATAAACCCGAAGTTTATGGATTAGAATTTACACATAGCCTACGAGAAAGTTAAATATATAAAGGTGATAACACTTTACTACATATGAAAATTACATTTGACAAAGAAGCTGATGCAGTCTATATAGAATTAGGCAGCGGAGAATTTGCATCAAATAAGAAAATAGATAATAACACCATCATAGATTTAGATGAAAAGGGAAATATCTTAGGGATAGAACTCTTAAATGTAAGTAAAAGAATACCAAAAGACTTTCTTTCAAGGATTAGTGTCGAAAATTTAGTTCCAGAATAAAAATCAAACTAATCTCTTATACCTGCTGCTTATCAGAAAATATTCTAAAGAAAACAACATTACAGAAGCAATTAATAAATAGTTGGATAAACTAAATGCAACTTTTCTCTTTGTTAGTCTAATGGCCTTATCAAAAGATTCAGATATTTTCTCATTACTTTCAGCTTTGAAAAACTCCCCTCCAGTATTATAAGACAGCCCCTTTAAAGAATCTTCATCTAATTTTGACAGCCCAAAAGAAGCAACTCCTCCTTCAACTGTACCAATTGCAATAGTATGCACAACAACATTATTATTATTAGCGTAAGTTATTGCTTCGTCTAAAGTACCTACGTTTATCTGCCCGTCGCTTAATAAAACAATGGCTCTGGTTTCTTCAGCATTCAACAAATTTGTTCCTGTAATAACTGCTTCTACTAAGTCGGTTCCAGAGATCTCGCTAATATCAATATTGCCTAGAGCAGATTTAGCTAAACTTCTGCTATCAGTCATTCCTTGTTCAATCAAAGCATTCCCTGAAAATGAAATAACCCCTAATCTAGTAGTGGCTGGTAGTTCATCAATAAAATCAATGGCGGCCCTTTTAGCTGCCTCCATCCTGCTTGGCGGAAAATCATTTGCTTCCATGCTTTTAGAAGTATCCAAAGCAATAACAAAAGAATAAGAGCTTGCGTCAATAACTGTATGCAAAGTCAATCCAGAAATAGCCATTATTAATAAGAATTCTATAAAAATACTCAAGATTAAAATAAATATATTCCTGGAAAAGAAATCAACTCCTTTTATTCTGGCAATTGCCTCAAAATTAGCAAATTTTAAAGCAGTGCTTCTAGTAGTTTTTAAAGTAGCAAAATGAATAAAAATATACAGGGGAATCAATAGTAAAAAAAATAAATATTGCGGATACTGAAAACTTATAGACACCATTATTTAATCGCCTCTTTCATAATAATCTTTAGATTTTCAGTTTTATTAACCTTTCCGCTTTAAAGATAAATTTAAATAATACAAATTATATAATATGTATTATGAAAGAAAAATTAACGACATTCAGGCTTCCGTTAGAGATAGATAAAGAAATAGAAAAAATCGCTTCTTTAGAGGATAGTGATAAATCAAAAATTATGAGGGAGCTTATAGTAATGGGAATAAAAGAAAAGAAATTAAGAGAAGCTCTTAAACTCTATACAGAAGGAAAGATAACACTTTGGAAAGCTGCAAGTTTGGCTGGTATCTCTCTTTGGAGAATGATTACAATTTTGGAAGAGAGGAAAATAACATTGCAATATGGAAAAAAAGAATTAAAAGAGGATCTTAAAGCCTTAAGAGAATGATATTATCCAATTCCAGTCCCTTGATTTATTTAGCAAAAATTGAAAAACTAAATATATTAAAAATCCTCTTCAAGGAAATAATTATTCCAAAGCAAGTATATGAAGAAGTTGTTCTTAAAGGAAAAGAAGAAAAGTTCTTTGATGCATTAAATGTAGAGAATTCTATTAAAGAAAGCTGGATAAAAATTAAAGAAGTAGATATTGATGAGGAATTAAACCAGTTAGCTAATGAGATAGATATTGGTGAAATAGCATTAATAAGTCTAGCAAAAAAATTAAGGCCATCTTTACTGCTCATTGATGCCGCCTCTGCAAGAGCCATAGCAGAAAGCTTGGGCTTTAACGTCAAAGGAACTTTATATGTTTTATTAAAAGCATATAGAAAAAAAATAATGCAAAAAAAAGAAGTGAAAGAATTAATAAACAAGTTAATAATCTCAGGATTTAGAATATCGCAGGAACTTTATATAGAGGCCATAGAAGAGCTGGAAAAATCGTAAACTTACACAAAAAACCCCTTTTTCTCAACTCTTTCTTTCAAGAATTCAGCAAGCGGAAATACAAAAGGATAATCTGTAATCAATTGTAAAAGGTCTATATCGCTTTTTCTGAACATTGTCTTGACAATATTCTCCTGCTGAATGGCATATTTCTCATAAATTCCTTTTGTTTTCATAGGATTAATAAGAATCTGCTCTCCTGTTACAGGATCTTCAATAACTATCTCTCTGTTTATTTCCGGCAAAGTTTTGTCTAAAGGGTCCTTAACCATTATCCCCATTGATTCAAACTTATGTGCTATTAAAAAAAGTTCTTTTATAGAATCTTCATGCATTTTTATAAAATCAGAAACAATAATAATAGAATTAACAGAATTGTCTAAATAATCCAAAGAAAACCCCAGTGCTTTTTTAATATTGGATCCTCCGCCATACATCAAAGGATCAGAAAGCATGTCAACAAGGAGATAAAGCTGATTTATGCCTTTTTTTGGCGGTATATAATCCTTAACTTTATCACTAAAAAAAATAAAACCAATTTTATCATTTGAATTAAGAATTAGATGAGCAAAAGCCACAATTAATTCAGCAGCATACTCACATTTCAATTTCTCTCCAGACCCTAAAACCATATTTTCGCTTACATCAATAAGAAAAACTATTCCTAAATCTCTTTCCTCTATATATCTCTTAACAAGAAGTTTATTTCCTCTCTTGCTTGCTTTCCAATCAATATCTGATGCGTCGTCATCAGTAGCATACTCTCTATAACTCTCAAACTCAAGCCCTTTGCCCCTAAACAAAATCTTATAAATCTTCTCCTTTAATTCAAATTCCTTGGCAGCATCCTCAAAATCACTAATAGCTCCTGCAACATCAATATTTAATTTTCTTTCTGTCATTTTGCCTCTTTTTATATAAATAAGCCAATAATCAACAATTAAAAAAGCTTTCTAATCCAGCTTTACAATTTCCAAGAATTCTTGTGCAGTTATAATTTTAACATTTCTAAATTCACTTCACACTAACCTCTTTATTAAAAATCTCATCAATAACAATATCTGGCGTGATTTTTTCCGCCCTGGCCCTATAAGACAAAATTAATCTATGCCTCAAAACTTCATGAGAAACGTCTTTAATATCTTTAGGGATAACAAAATTTCTCCCGTTCATCAAAGCCTTTGCCTTAGATGCAATAAACAAAGCAATGCTTGCCCTCGGTGAACTGCCCCACTCAACAAATTCTCCATATTTGAAATCTTCCTGTCTCGTTTTCCTGACTATTTCTAAAATATAATTCTTTATTTTGTCTCCAAGATAAACTCTCTTGGCTAAATGCTGCATTTTTATTATCTCTGCAGGCGAAGTAATTGCTTTTATACCAAACTCCTCAAACTTCTTTAATGTTATATTCTCTTCCATAATCTTGGCTTCTTCATTATATTCAGGATATCCCATAATAACTTTAAATAAAAATCTATCAATCTGTGCTTCAGGCAAAGTATAAACTCCGCTAGACTCTAAAGGATTTTGGTTGGCCATAACAAAAAAAGGCAGGGGTAATGGATATGTCTCTTTCCCAAGAGTAACCTGTTTTTCCTGCATTGCCTCTATTAAAGCTGATTGAGTATTATGAGATATAATTCCTCCAAAGCCTGCAACAAAAGAATGTGTATTTTTCATAGAAAAATCATAAAGCCAATATTCTTTTTTTGGAACAATAACTTTATTCTCTTTAACAAAATCACAATAGAAATCCCCATTAACAATCTTTTTTATATTATTATTTCCAAAAGCAGATACTATCCTCTTAAGTCTAGAACGACTATGCATAAGCGCATTTTTCGGATTCTCTAAATTATGAGCATGCATTCCAGTCAAAGAATAAAATTTCTTATGACTTATATTATTATCTTTCCTTAAACTTCTAATGAGTTTATGCATCCCCGGAATAAGATCAACCTTCTCCCTGTCTATATTTTTCATTAAATGTGAGATTTTATGTCTATTTTTATCACTATAAAAACCAATCTTCTCAGAGAAATCATAAAGCTCTCCACCATACAATCGAAGATTATAAAAGTACCTCTTATAAGAATAATTGCCTATTTTTGTACGACTTAGCTCTCTATTAATCTTTGCAACAAAACCCATTCTTAAAAGAAGATAAGACAAAACATTAGCAATTTTTTTACTCTTTGTACTAACCTTAACACAGTCCCTAGAAACACCACCATCACATTCATAATAAACCCTCAAAAATTCTCGTATAATGTCATTATTAGCAGTTAGAATAAAGGAAGGAATAGACTTATTGCCTGCCTTTACATGGGGCTCATAGCCCAAAGACCTTAAAAGAGTAATTAAGGCGTCAGAACGAAATGCAACACGATATTGCCGTCTATTATTATCATAAAGTAAATTTACCTCTAAACCAAATAAATCTTTAATAATACGTATAAATAATTCTGGAATTTCTCTGTCCTTCATAGTTAAATAAAAATAACTCTTATTCACACTTCCTTCCGCAATAAGAATAGCCATAAATTGCGCTAATTCCTTGCTTAAACTAACTGGCCGCTTTATCCCGCGTATCTGCCCAAACTGCTTTGCTTCAGAAAAGAAATAATCATTAGAATAATCAAGATATCCTGATTTAATTTTCATAAATGTCTTAACCAAAAATTCATCTTTATCTGCAACATTTAATCTCTCTTTTATTTGTAAATAGTTTAATCTCTCTTTAAGACAAACCTGAACAGAATTATATAATTCTCTTCTCCTTTCAATTTCTTTATAAATTATCTTGGATTTCTCCAGATATCTATTATCATAATGCAATAAATCATCCCCGGAAACATCTAACCTTCGCGGCACAAGTACACAATCTCCCTTCCTCAATAATTTTGCCTCTACATTACAAATTCTCCCGTCTCTAAAGCTAAAGAAGGGATGTATAGAAGAAGTTTTAATATTTCTTCCACTCTTCAAAATAACTTGATGATAGGGAGCAGTGGTTTTTTGCTTATAAAGATATTTTACCTCTTCAGGCTTAATTTTCCCGTCTTCTGGATTAAAAGCCAAAAGTTTTAACGGCGCACGAGGAATAATCCAAGATTCATTTCCATTCTTGTAAGTTCTCTTTCCATTATACTTTCTAATAACCCTTTTGATATCACTAATCTCACCATTTTCCATAATAACGGGCGTGTCTCCCAAAACACATTTTGGAGGACTTCTGTTTATCTCATCAGCAATCACAAAATTAGCAAAGATTGGGCCCTTAACAGTCTCAAAACCCTTTCCTGGCGTATAAGTAGTAATCCCAACTATATCGCTAGGCAGTAAATCAACAGTAAACTGAACCCTTTTAGAACTACACCCGCTAACTACAGCTAAAGTTCTAATAGCTAAAGTTTTAGCAATCCCAGGAACACCTTCTAAAAGAACATGCCCGTCACAAATCAGCGCCCTTATTAAACTATCAACAACTTTCTCCTGTCCGACAATCGCCCTAGCAACCTCTTTTTTCATTTTAGCAATAATATCTGAATATTTGCCTATTTCCGCAGAAGAAGGCCTCTCCTTATTATTTTTATCAAAAAAATCCTTTTCAGCAAGCTCTAATTCTTTATCTCTTTTGATAATATCCAAATTAAAACGCTTTCTTTTCATCTTGTCCTCTTTTGCTTTACTATAAAATAATCAGTATTATTAAAACTTTCCGAAAGATAACAATCCACAAAAATAATGTTTAAATACAGAAATAGTAATTAAAAATTATGATTGATAAATTAACAGATATTCTGAATCAAATTGTAAAAGACAATAAATTTGGATTTATAGAGTTCTTTTATCAGCAAATAAGAAAAGCTCCTGATAAATATAGCATAATAAAAGTAGGAGATAGAGTAGAGTCAAGAATATTAGGAGAACAAGACATTCCAAGAATAGGAAAAGTCTTAACATATGTAGATAATGAATTCTACAATATAAATAATGATGATTTCAAAGCAAAATATCCTGAACTAAAAACAGAGCTCTCCTCTGGAATAGTAGAACAAGTTGAAGAGGTAAGTACACGAAGAGAAAAAATAGAAGTAAAAGTTGGGAGGTATTTAATTCAAAAAATATAAAACTAATAACTCATTTCCCTCCAAGATTAATATCTTGTGCCTCTGCAGCCGCCCTCTTTATAACTGCCTTTCTATAAACATAATATCCAATCCCTAATACAATAGCCAGAATAGTTGTTATCAATAAATAAATAAATATCTTGTCTTGGAATTTTATCCTCAATCTTCCCTTGGAGAAGAAAGACTGCTGCGAGATAGTTAATTTGCAGGCATTAATAGCCTCTTCAAGTTTATTTTCAGCTCTAATTAAATCCCCTATATCTACATATCTTTTAGATTCATCAACAAGTTCTGTAATTTCCGCACATTCAGGATTCTCTGCAATAAATTCCTCTGTAAATACTAATCTCTCCACAATAGTCTCCCCTTCTTCAATATTAATATAAATCTTCCCCCAATCAACATATTTAGGAGTCCTAACAGTTGCATTAATAGTTATTTCATATAACCCTAATTTTATAGTGCCTGTTTCTATTGTTAAAGTTAAATTCTCACTTTCTTTAGGGCGCAATTCTGAAATAAAATCCTTGCTAAAATACACTTTAGCATCCTCTTTAATAACTCCATCCAAAGCAAGTAAACTTGTCAAATTAATATCTTTCAAAAGAACATTGCCTTCATTAACCAATCCAATAGGCAATGTAATAACATCTCCTTTTTTAGCAGCAACTGGCCCAGGCAAAATAAGCTTCAATAAAACTGGCTTTTCCTGGATCTCAGTAGAAGTTGATCTTGGTGTTTCTACAACTTGCGTAGGCGGCTCTAAAAATACAATCTCGAAATTATTGCTCGTCGCATTAGTCAGTCTAACATTCCCTTCAAAATCACTTCCGCTTATATTCAAAATCTCTTTCGCAATCCCAGAAGCACTTAAAGTCAATATCAAATCAGAAGAAATCTGATGATTTATCATACTGACTGAAGTATTACTATTAATGCTAAAGTTAAGACTCTGATTATAATGTTCATCAAAATGATCAATATCAGAAAAGTAAAGACTTAGATTAATAATAATGGGTTGATTAAATGTAGCTTGTTTATCCCCAATAAAACCGCTAAATATAATCGGAGCGTTAGCATGGCTTATATTGGCGTTCCATGTTCCAGAGACATTAAGCTCCCTATAAATAGGATTAGAAACAATTAAAGTTAAATTGCCGAAATCCCCATAAGTCTCATCAATAAAATCAGGAATAAACTGCCAGCTTATATTAGTCCCATTGCCATAAAAAGTAGTATTAAACTTCGCTCTATCATTAACGAAAAATTCATATGTTAAATTATCCTCTATAAGATGACTTGCGCTAAAACTCAAATTGCTCTGATTATTTTCAGTAAGATTAAAAACAAATCCCAAATCAGGAGAACTTATAGAAGGCAGGCCGTAAACAAAAAGCCAGAAGTCTTTAGAGTCCATCAATCCTTCAGAATCATTAACACTGATATTTATATTATATCTGCCTGCTTGACTATTATTAAAAGTCATATTAATTATCCCATTAGTTCTGTTAAAATTCGTTTCATTGAACAAGTTATCCCCAAATAAAAATTGATAGGAAAATGTCAGATTGCCTCCATTATCGTAGCCATCTTCAATATCGCTGGCATTTATATCATAATAAAAATTCCTGTTTATAGCAGAACTCTGATTAGTTAAATTATTTAATACTGGAGCATGATTTATGGCTTTGATAGTTAAATTAAATTCCATAATATTAAAATCTCCATTTGCATCTGTAACATTAATAGTTATATTATATATTCCAACATCAAGCTTACGGGGCGTAAATGTCGCTTGGAAAATAGTTTTATTTGGAGCTATAAAAGAAACCTGGCTAAAACTAAACAAGCTGTTATTCCTGCCTTGTATTATAGTACTTACAGATAAAATCTCATTGTAAAAACTTTTTTGATTGCTAGGAATACTAAAATCATTATCCTGAATGAATAAAAATATATCTACATTGCTATCCTCTGTAGTGTTCATATTGGAATTACTAATATCAATTGTTACGCCGTTGCCAGTCAGAGGCCTCTCGATTAAAGGAGCATCATTAATATTATAAACACTAAAATTAAATGTCAAAGGAACAGGAGTCTTGCCATCGCTGGCATTGATAATTAACATATGCTGTCCAACATCTTCATCCCTTGGAATAAAATCAATTATTCCAGTTGTTAAGTTTAAAGAAAAAGAAGGGAAGCTGGTATCACTGGCAAAAGAAAAATTAATACTATCTCCATCAGGATCACTGACATTCTCAGATAAATTTAGATAAAATGGCATATCCTCAATCAAAATTTGTGTAGTTTGTGTGCTAGGATTCCATATCGGGGGATCATTGCCTAAAATAGTAATGAAAAAAACATCAGAGTCTATAGAATAATTATTAACATCTCTGACAGTTATATTAACTCCGTGTACGCCCACGCCACCATCATTTGGATTGAATTTAATAACACCAACAGTTAAATTGCTATTGGAAATAACATTATAAACACTAACATTTACCCAGCTCAAATTAGAAGAGAAATCAATTATTTCTCTGTATATATTTTTATCAGGAATTAATAAGTCATCATCACTTGCATTAACATGTATGGAATAATTATTGCTTGTGAATGCTGTTATATCATTAATATCATCTAAAAAAACAGAGTCATTAATATTATCAACAAAAAAATAAAATTCAGTTGAGTTTATCATTGTAGGACTGCCAGTATCTCTAACACTTGCATTAATAGACCAATTTCCAACATTAATATCAGAAGGTGTAAAACCAACAAGTACAAATCCTTTAAAATTAGTAGAGCTATTTACACTAACTGTTTGTGAACCCAAAAACCAACTTACATTAGAAGAAAAAGTTAAATTGTTTACTTCGTCTATATCAGTTGCGTTTATATAGCAGCTAAAAACATTATCTTCTGTTGTATTTCTTTCATTATCACAAACGTAATCAAAAAGAGGCGGAGAATTTATATTCAAAACACTAAAATTAACTATCTGGCTCGTAGTTGCATTTGGTATTCCAGAATCAGTTGCACTAAAGTTAATAATATAGCTCCCAACATCATTCCTTGTTGGAATAAAGCTTATATTAATTGCTGTATCATTTACACTATAATGTGTAGAATTGAATAGGGTGCAATTAACATTCCCTCTATTGCTCCATTCAGCAGTAGCACAACTCAAAAACGTTATATTGAAAGAAAATGGAATATTATTCTCTTCGTCAATTGCTGCAATATTATATCTAAATAACTGCGACATATTAAAACTTTTATTTTCCAGATTAACAAATAAAGGAGGGTCATTTACAGCAGCTATATTTACTTCAAGCAAAGCAGAGGTAGTAGGGCTCTCTGTATCATGCACATTTAATTCTATCTTTTTCAAACCAGTATTGTCATTATTAGTAACATTAACCTCTAAAATCCCTGTATTCGCATTGATGCTAAAATTCGTCAATGTAGTATTAGAAGAGGCAAAATATCCATAATTTAAAACATCATTTAAATCATCGTCGCTTACATTGGCGCTGAAATTATAAGTGCATAATTGATCTTCTATACAACTAAGCGTATCCTTCACTCCATCACCATTAAAATCAATAAATCCTGAAGCAGTCTTTATAATATAAGGCGCAGTGTTAGTAACTATAAAAGAATTTTCAAGCAAAACATTTCCAAAACTACTAGTGCAAAGGGCCTCAAATTTGTGCGTGCCTTTATATAAAAAACTTCTATTTGAACTCCACAACAATGAAGAAGCACTATAATTCATATTTTCATATGTTCCATAGCCACTGCCAAAATCGTATCGCACACTGCACAACCCATTACTATCATCAATTACATTTCCAGAAACATCTGTATAATTTGCAAAAAAGAAAATATTCCATAAAACAGAAGAAGGTTTATTTTTCTGGGCACAATATTCATCACAATAACTGTATCTGTCAATATCTGGCTCATCTGTATCATCATAAATTGTAAGATTCGCATTTCCATTTGATCCAAAAGATGCTCCAGGAGGCGCAAATAACAATTCAAAAGGTAAAACCCTCTCAAAAATGTCTATTCCAGTATATCTAGAAATTGTAAAAATTAAAAGAATGCCAATTAACATAAAATATAAAATTACAAAATGACTGGAAATTAATATATTATCATTTACTCTACGTTTATGGGGAGATATTTTTACATATCTTTTTTTTATCTTCCCGCCTTCTCTATAAGATTCATAATAATAAGGTCCATATGTCTTGCCCTTAATCTTTATATATTTCTTATGCACCATTCTACCTCTTTTTTAATGCTTAAAAGTGTAGAGTAAAAACAAGTTTATAAATATTATCATAAAAGAGAAAGTTTTATTAATTTAAACGCCTTCATTCTAACATCAAGATCCTCTATTCCTGCCTTTTCCCAAGCCTCAAGTTCTTCTTTCAAGCTTTCTTCTTCCACTATGCTATGAAGATAAAATCGTACAGCTCTTCGCACGAGCTCTTTTTGATCTAAGCCTGGCTCTCGAGATGCTTTTTCTATATTTTTTGATACGTCTTCAGATATTTCAATCTCCATAACTGATGAAAAGAGTTTATCTTTATATACTTTCCGCTCACAATGTCATAAAAGGCAAGAAATAATAGTTCGCAACTTTGCATAGTCTCGGACGTAGAGTAAAAAATCAATAGTATTCAGATTTTATTCTCTTTCTTGCTCTCCACATTCTTATTAATTGTATCAAAATTATTATTAATAAAATAATAATAAAAATTATTAAACTATATCCAATTCTCAATCTTTCTAAAATAGGAGGTTTCTGAGGGCATATTAAAGGACAGGGCCCTTCGCAATCTATGCCTCTTTCTCCCTGATTCCTTATGCCATCAGCACATGTTGGGCAGGCACCACACGGTCCGCCACAATCAACTAACAACTCGCATCCGCCATCATGGCAATTCTTAGCACTGTCATAACAGCTTGGGCTAGAAATAAACTGGCAATACGAAACCTCATCAGGCTTATATGCGCTAGTATTGCATAAATTAACATCCAAACAATTTCTTATCTGAAATCCGCAATTATCACTAATAAAGGCGTCCTTACAGCTTTTACTGATAATATTAAAATCCTCTTGGGATAATAAACCTTCTTTAAAAGAAAAATTAGTTTCCTGGCAAAGGCCCCAGTCTAAACAACCCCATTTCTCCTGACATCTAAAAAAACTCCCTCCGCCTCCACCACCAACAGAAACAGTTATTGGACAGGCAATAAAAGATACTTCAATATTCCATTTAACAGAACTATTTAATAAACTATCTGTGACCTCTGCTTTGATACTATGATTTCCTGAACTGCCGCAAGGAAATGAGTATCTAAACTCGTCAAATAAATTCCCACTGGTATATTCCACATTGGTATCATCCACATACCAATAAATATCAGGAATAGTGCCATCAGGATCTCTTGTCGTAAGATTAAAGTATAAACTAGCAGTAGCAGAAGCCTTAAAGCTTAAGTTTAAAGGGTAGTAGCTCGTTATATTTGGTGGTCTATTTGCATCAGTAATAGTTAAACTAAATGTATCGCATGCTTGTATTGGCCCGCCATCCTGCCCGCAATTATTGCTAATATTAACATGTGTATTCCCTATTCCTCTATCTTCAACACATAAACTAATATTATAGACACTTAGATTGTATATGCCAGCATTAATCTCGCTAATGTTTGGTGTAAAAATCATAGTCCCGTTAGTGCTTACATTAAACAATCTGGGAGAATTATCTAAAAAAGTCAAGTTAAAATCAAAATTCAAAGAATTCTGATTTCCATCCTCAATATCACTAACTTGTGCTTGATGATAAAATGTGCTGTCATCTCCCTGCGTCCAAACAGTTTGAACACCTATATTAGATAAATTAGGAGCATTATTTATTTCAATAACTGTAATATTAACTTGTTTCGTAGCAATAAGGCTCCCATCGCTGGCAGATAAAAGCTCTTGATAAATTCTATATCCTAAATTAGTATCTACTCTGCTTTTATCTAAAATTCCTGAAAAAATATTAATCTGCGTCCTTACTTGTCCTGCACTAGTAATAGTAGGCGACACGAAAAAAGGAAAAGCAGGAGTTATCGCAATTCCTAAAGCATCTGCATCTAAATCAGTCGCATTAAAATACGCAGAAAGCGCATTATTCTCGCAAACAAGAATCTCATTGCCTATGTCTGTAATAAAAGGGGCAAGATTAATTTTTATAGAAGCACTCACATTAAAAGGAGAAAATAAATCTTCTATAATTCCTGCATTTGCAAAACTAATAAAAAATAAATGCAAAACAAAAGACATAATTAAAAAACATGCTCCTTTCATCAAACCTCTTTTCATTAAATTAAAAACAGAATCATATATTTAAGGCTTATTGTTGATAACTGCTACTGCTGCTAATTTGCCCAATTTGACTTGTCTGAACTGCCTGCATCCTATTTTTCCTAAGAAGCAATATAATGACCAGCATCATAATAATTATACTGAATAAGAGTATTGTGATAATTACAAACCAAACAGTTTTGCCTTTAGTAGAAGGAGCTGATTTTTCTATAATTTCTTCAGGCTCGCCCTCTAAAGTTAAAGTAAAACTTCCCCTAGATTCCCCGTGCTTTTTGTCATCAACAATAATTACAGGAAAAGACTTGCCTATGTTTACTAAAAATTGAATATTCCCCTCAGCTTCCTTCCCAGGCAATGGCTTAAACATAGCCGCCACCTTATATCTAGTTCCAATAGGAGTATCTTCAGGTATCTTTACCCTAATAGGAACCTCTGCCTCTCTTCCAGCAAGAACCTCATAATTCTTAGATCCTTCAACTAATTCAGCAATCTCTCCGCCTTTAATAAGTTCTGATTTAATAATAACATCGCTGTCTCCCTCAACAACATTCCTTAAAAGAAAAAAAGTATCCTTAATTTCTCCAGGCCTCATTCTCAAAGGATAATTCTCGCCGTATAAGGTTGCAACAGAAAATCCACTGGCTAAAGAGGAATTTAACAAAAACAAAATAAAAATCACGCCAAAACAAATAATATGTTTAAACAAACTATTTTTCATATAATAAAAAATGAATTCAAATATTTAAATTCAACGTTTCTCCAGATTATAAATTCA
The DNA here is from genome assembly GCA_964362915.1 of Candidatus Woesearchaeota archaeon. Taxonomy (GTDB): domain Archaea; phylum Nanobdellota; class Nanobdellia; order Pacearchaeales; family GW2011-AR1; genus JAUSIK01. Next base: position 13,453 of record CAYIGH010000006.1, read on the forward strand.
TTGAACTTTTACGATTATCTAAAGCTATAACAACAGACTGTATAAATTGAGCAAAGATGTCTGTTGTTATATCGGGAGACATAAAAGCAATGTTCAATTATTTATGTCTCACGTTATATTTTCCAATTTGTAAATTGATCTTTCTGACCTTGGTAAAGATAACAACCTTTAATACAAGTTTTATAATTCTCAAGTGATAAAAATTAACTATTGATTTACTTCTTCTTTTTCAAAACAAACCATATAATAATTACAATAATAATAACGCCCAAAACCCATAACCATACATTGGCTCCTACCTCTGTTTTCTCTTCTTGAGGTTGGGGCTGAGAAGAAACAACTGCTGGCGCCTGCCCAACAATAACATTAAATGAACGTGCAACATCTCCAGCAAAACTTACACTACCATCTCCCTCTCCTGCTGAAATAGTGCTAAACATAACTTTTACAGTATAAACCTTCCCTAAAGGAGCGTCTGCAGGAATTCTGTATCTTACAGGAACTCCGAAAATGCTCACTCCAGGCACATTGAATGTGTCTCCCTTAGTAAATGAAACAATCTCAGCGCCCTCACTAATAACTCCTCGAACAGTAATCTCGCCCCCATTATTCATAATATCAAATGTTGCATCAAGAGTTTGCCCAGGATACAAGCTGACATCTCCTGGCACTCCAACAGCAAAAGCACTAACAAAAGTGCTAAGTAGAATAATAAACAAACTAGTGACTCCTAAAATCATTCCTTTTCTATTATCAATTATTCTTTTGTTTCTTTTCATATTAACAAGCCCCTCCATAACAAAGTCTCCAATCTGCTGTCCCTGTTGTAGCATAAGTGCCTCCTTTTCTTGCTGCAGCATATGGAGAATCTAAAAGATTTAACCCTTCCGACAAGCTAGTCAAAGCAGGGAAAATACAGAATCTTATAAATGTTGACTGTATGGAAGGTCCGCCAAAATCTAATCCTATACCTGTCACATTTATTCCTGAATTTTCAGCAAATGTAGACGCAGGAGGATCACTGCATTCTGATCCTAGTGTGCCATAAGATCTAATCGTCCGAGCAGGAATATATTTATTACTGCTCAATGTATAAGTTGCTCCAGTCATATTATAAGCAGTTATATTAACTTTTCCTATATAACTATTGCCATAGTTAATAAGACTAACATTATCAGAAGCTTTCTGGTCTGTACCACTTGGAGAGATTCCAATCCATGTAAGGTTGACAATATTATCAATAACAGATGTTTCTATATAACTAAAGTTAAAAGTATTATTTCTCGCTATCTGGCTGGAACTAACATCTCTAATCGTTATTCCAATCGTCCATAGATTAGGATTTGCCGAAGATAAATTCCTATTGGGCTGGTACCAAAATTGCATTGAATTGCTTAAATTACAGAAATATAATCTTTCAGTAGCAGAATTGTTCAGCACAACACAAGTATCAGCAGATGCCGCAGAAGCTATATAACTTGTACTATCCGCTCTCAAACCCCCATAAGTAATATTAATATTAATATCAGATCCAACTCCCACAGTTGGCGAAGCGGGCAAATCATTGAAACCATTATCGTCATGAGCCAAAAATGTAACATAAACATTAGAAAGATTAAAAAGCGGACCTAATCCAGTAAGCGACACAAAATTGACAAAACTGCTTCCATAATCATCACTGACATTGAATACCCATGGAATAGTAGGAGCAACGCCTTGTATAGTAACAGTAGCATTAAAAGGAGCCAATCCCGGCTCTTCTCCCCAGGCATGCCACCATGCGTGCTTAGCACTCACTAAAGAAACTGCTAAAGATAATACTAAAACAACGCTGAAAAATATAATCCCAACATACACCACTTTTTTATTCACCATCTTAACTCTTTTAATTTAATATATCTTAACCTTTTTAAATCTTTCTCAAAATTCTGATTTTAAAAATTAAGAAAATAACTCCTAAAAACAAATAAAAAATAATGAAAACAGAAAAACACCTTCGGAAAAATAAGTGAAACTCCTAATGGCAAGACCATGGAGCATCTGAAGATTCTTTAATCCAACTTATCTCCTTTTCTTTATTTGCTCACTATATTTTCTAATTGTTTCTAAAGTTATTATCTATTCTAAACTATTTTTTTATTTTATATTTCTACTTAGGTTTTTATCATCCCTAAGGCGAGACCTTAGGGTATTACGACCAAATAAAATAAAAATCTCCGTCGGAAAGAGATAAATAAAAATATGATTAAGTTGGAGGATAAGTTGTTATCTCCCAAGAGTTAGCTCCGCCCGCCCGATATTCAGCAGCAGGCAGGACAAGAGGAACTTGTATCAAGCAAACGAACAATTCATCTTGTCCTGAAGCAGAATTTTTTGTGTTTATAGTATTATTGCCGACGCTTAAACTAACTCCAGGAATCTCTTTATTCACTCCATGACTCATTATAACGCCGCTGATACAAACCGAGGGCTGATTATCACTAATCAAAAAATTAGCCGCAGGAATTAAGTTTGATCCAGATGGCTGCTGAAGAAGATCACGCGCAGTAACATTAATCTGAGCAATCGCATCATTGCCTGTATTATTCAATAACAAATCTCTAATCTGATTTACATCTCCAGGCAACAAATTAGCCCAAGATAAAACATTTTGGTGTCTCATACTTGCTTCAGACATTAAGACAAAAGTCTCATAATAACTATCTCTAGAGCCCTGCACCGCAACAACATTGGCAGTCACATTCCATTCCCCAGCAGGATCAAAATACCAAATATCAACAGAGCAGGAATAATTTAATACTATTCCAACTTTTCCAATAAAAGCACATGAATTATTGTATCTAATTCTATTTCCAAAAGAAAAACTTGCATTTAATTTGCTTATATCGCTAGAACTTTCAACGCCAGAAACAAGAACGCTGAAATTAATAATCTTAACTCCTCCCGGAGCTATATTCTGAAATCCCAAATCAGATATATCAACTATCTTTATGCCACTATCATTAACTATTAATGTTCTAGTATCTGTAAAGTTCCAGTTTTCATAAATATCTTTAGCTCCAGCAAAATAACTAAATGTTCCATTTGTAATATTGCTCTGATTTAAATATAAATACCAATGTGTTTGATTGTATTTGTACAAATTAGCATAATACTGCTCTCTAATTTCACTAGAGTTAAGAGTCCTGTTCCATAATCTTACCTCATCAATAATTCCATTAAATCCTCGTAAAAGAGAGGGTGCATTCCCAACCCAGAGTGATTGTGCGGCATCTGTGTCCCGCGAACCTGTAGGATTTCCTCTTGTTAGAGTGGCATTTTGCCCGTTAATATAAAGTGTTATAGCATTTCCTGCGGCAGTGCCATTCCATGTAACAGCAACAAAACTCCATTTATTCAAAGTAATGCTATTCGCTGCAGAACGTGCATAAAGACTCGTTGGAGTATACTCCACCCAAAACTCTAATGACCCCGGAACACTATCGCACCCCATGTCAAAGACCCATCCATTTGCAATAGGCGAACCAGCCGCCTTGTTGATAATTCTTCCGTTATTGCCGCCGCCGCAAGTTCGAGGATAAATCCACGCACTGACGCTAATCTGTGCCATATCATCAAGCTCACTGTCAGAACTGGCATTGATATAATCATTCACACCATCAAAATCAGCTCCTTTTCCATATCTTCCTGTAACTACCCCTGGTCCATTAACTGCAGTTCCATTATTGCTGTATCTGCTCAAGTCAGCAACAAAAGTATCATTCTCTCCTAAAGCAGAACGATTATCAAAATTAAACATCAAGACTAAAGAATCATTGTACATAGTGTAATTAGTTCTATTCCAATTGAATAAAACTTCATCTAAATCATTCTCAATAATACTTGTATTTATCTCCACAAAATTTCTTATAGTCAGTGTCCCATTAGGCGGCGTTGGATCAATAAATCTAATTAAAGGCGCAATTACTAAAGTAATATTTCTCGTTTCTGTTGTATTGCTATTTCCAGAAAGATCAAAAGCAGTCACATTATAGAAATAAACACCGCTTCTATTAAATCCTGTGAAATTATGTTTTGAACTGAAATTAGCTGTTTTCCAGCTAGTCAGAAAATGAGTTTCTCCTATAACATACATATAATCTCCAAATCTGTCAAAAGTAATTCCTTCTGGCTTAGTCATCTCGCTTACACTAACATTATTTATCCTAGTGCCATTCAAGTAAAGACTTGACACTCCTCGCGATTCATCACTTACAATAAATAATGTATCCGTGTTATTATCATAATAAATATCACCTATGTCAGAATAATAGTTCATAAGAACCTCTGCATCAAACAGTTCAACAACAGTTATAGGATCAGCTGATATATTAACTTTATAAACTCTTTTGGGAGTTTTTTCTTTAAGGATATAATATAAATTTCTGCCTATATCATACGTTACTCCCTCCAAACCATTATTTCCCATATTATTAAATCCAAGATCATATTTCCTAGCTTGAGATACGTCTATAGTTGTTGTACTGGGACCTATCCAAATATGGCTCATGTTGGCTCTTCTCTCTTCAACAATTGCAAACCTATGTATATTTCCGCTAGTATTAAGATAAGTTATTCCTTCAACATCGTTGAATCCAGTAAGCCGTATTCCTCTAATAAACGCGCCGTCAAGAGACATCTCACTAATATTATTAATATCCCCTAAAACAGCAAAAGCATGTGCCACAAACAAAGTATTAGTCACAGGATTATATGTAATAGAAGAACTCTCAGGCGATAATGAAAGCAATTCAGAATTATTTAATACTCTCTTATATCTGCTTAAATCAAAACTATAATGATAAGGTGTATCATGAGACCTTATTAGATTCTTAGTTGAATTATATAAATAAAAAGTTACATTGTTAAAATTATCCTCCACTATATCAACATCAATATAAATCCAGTTTCTACGAACCGCCGCTCCATCTGGCTCTGTTCTCGCTCCATAAGTTATTAAAGGAGGAATAGCATCGGCTGAAATTACAACTGTCCTCATATCAGTAGAATTAGAATTTCCAGAAGAATCATTAACAAAGGCCTGATAAGTATAACTCCCTAAAGAAAGGCCTGCGGTTGTATTCTTACTTTGATTAATATACAAATTCCAGCTAGTAGAACTATATTTAGTCAAACTGCTGAAATAAAATTGAGCAATTTCTGACTTGTTTAAACTTCTATTAAAGAACATAAAGTCATCAATAGAAAGATTACCGAATTCTCCTGTATTCCCGCTCCATCCTAAGTATGGCGCATTGAGGCTAAATATGTTGCCGGGATTTGATCCAGCAACATCAGTTGTATCAGTTTTATCAATGCCATTAATATAAAAACTCCATTTATTAGCATTTGGTAAATCTCCGCGATAAAGAACAGCTACATGAGACCAACTTCCAGCGCTAAGAACATTATTTAAAGAATGCGAGATAAAAAAACTTCCGCTCCCAAATCTATACTCGGCAGAAAGTCCTGCAGTAACAGGCCCATCTTCAACATCTGTTGTAGTATGTGCGTAAATAAAAATACCATCATTAGTTATTCTCTGGGCAAAAACAGTACTAAATTCCTTAAAGTTCCTCGGCTTAATCCAGAATACCATACTATAATTATTAGCTCCAAGAATATTTATAAGAGGAGTAGCATTCATAGCTATAAAATCGTCTATGCCATCAAATTCATGCGCTCCTCCGTATTTTCCTGTAGAATTCCAAGTTGGACAGGATAATCCTGAGCATATCCCATGATTTCTATAAATACTCAAATCTGCAACATAAGTAGCATTTTCTTTCAAAGCGCTTCTATTGTCAAAGTTCATAAATAAAAGCAAAGAAGGATCATATATGAAATAATTAGTGCCGTTCCAATTAAAGCTTAATTTATTAAGCTCTTGTGTTATTATACTCATATTAATCTCAACAAAATTTTTATCAGTCACAGAATTATTAGGCAAGGTGGGCGGGACAAAGAAAATTGCAGGAAATGCGGGAAAAGTAAAAAATTCAAACCTGCTCAAACTTAAATTAATACTCTTAGATTGATTTAATCCTGATACGCTTGCGTTAATAGTATAATTATTAAAAACAGCAGTAGACGTAGAAGTTCTTATAAATTCACTTAAATTCTTTCTTGCAATCCTTCCGTTTGCACCTGTCAATTCAGAAAAGTATAAAACATTGTTCCTGTCTCTTGAGCTGACATTTACATTCTGTAATGGCAATCCAAAAGTATTATTCACATAAACATCCAGCCACCACTTCACAGTGAGTTGCGTCCCTGAACCAATAGATAAACTAGTAAAGGTAGTATTTATAAAAGTAACATTTGTTATATTATTCCCTATGCGATAAATATCAACATCTGTATTTCCTATTGTATCATTAAAATCAGAGTCAACTACTAAAGAATATCCTGACTCTCCTCCTTGAAAATTGATGCTGTTGTTAAAAGACCTTACATTTAAAACACTGGCATTAGCATCACGGACAAGTAAGCCACCATGACTGCTATTGGAAATAGTCACATTGCTGATAAAAATATCTCTAATTTGCGTTTCAGCTCCTGTAAGAGTGGAACGGCGAACCGAAATCCCTCCACTAGGAGAACCTGGGTTAGTTACTGTTCTTATAACACCCCCGGAAATATTAACATTGTTAGCTATACTTCGAATCCCTGTAAACGTAGAATTAATAATAACAAAATTGAAAATACTTGTGTTGGAGCAAAATGTTCGTATCGCAATGCCTTCATCACTGCTCCCATTAATAAACACATTGCGCACAATACTATTGCTTATTCCGGAATTAGTGCACTCAAAATCAATCCCGGTAAGACCCTGAGAAATATTAGCATTCTCAACTAAATTTCCATAAGAATCTACAAATCTAATTGCGCCATTTCCATCACCATCGCCCTGAATAATGTTGGCATTATAAATCCTGGTAAAGCTGGAATTGTCCTGCATATAAATTGCATTTCTTTCAATGTCAAAGATATAAGTATTATTAATAACATTATATTGAGAATCAGAAAGTCGAAATGCCCTTAATGCACCGATATCAGCACCTATAGGAGTTACATTAATCCAATTCATGTAGTTATAACTGGAATTTTGCTGAAGTCTTATAGCAGAATTATTATAACTGCTGATAGTAATATTAAAGATTGTGGAATTTGTAGTATTAGTAAAAAATATGCCATAACCAAAACTTCTTATTTCACAGTTCTTTATACTGACATTAGTAAAATTAGTTGCAATGATTCCAATATCGTTAGCACCGGGCGGACTGTCTGTCAGAATAGAACTATTGCAATCTAATTCTATATGTGATTTATTAAAAATAAGAACGCCATTAAAATTACTGCCATCATCCCCGCTATAACTCTGAGAACATAAAGTAACATAATCATTTAAATAATAATCAAATGTAGGAGAAGATCCTACTCTATTAACAGCTGTTCCATAGGTAGCTGGATTAGTCAAATCCACGCATGGCCCTCCAGGACCTAAAAGCACTTCTCTTCCAGATTTTAAACTATCAAAAAAATATCTATCTTTAAAAGCCCTAAAAAAATTAAATTCTCCATAAAAAAGAATAGGTAAAATTAATATTAGTAAAACTGTTATAATTAAAAAAATCAAAGCAAAAATTCTAAATAAAAATAAGCCCCTGCCACCTCTATTGCCCATGCAATAAAAAAAGGAAAGATGTTATTAAAGATTTCTCTTTATCCCTTTTCTGCGGGATATAAAGAAATCTCAATTTCTCCAGAATAAAAGCCCTCAGTTAAATTTGAAGGAGTAAATGCACTAAGCGAAATTACTCTTTTATCTCCGCTATCAATTTTAACAGCATTATCATAATTCAATAAAGGAGCTATCTCTCCCTTGGCATTAAGAATAGCAACAATAGGAAATGCATATCCATTCTCTATCCTTATACTTCTGGTAGAACTTTTTTCCTTCCCAATGCTCCCAAAAGTCAAAGCAGTATTATTTAAATCAAAACCTATAATCTCGTCGCTAACGTTAACGCTGGCGTAAAAAGTCTGAGTCTGGAGAGTTTTTGTATTAAAATAAAACACCATCAAAGAAATAAAAAATATAAAAGAAGAAAATCCAAATATAATATAGAAAAGTTTTTTCATCTCGCTCTCCTCTTTCCCTGATATTTCTTCTTAAACTTCTTAAACAATACAATAATTATAAATATTATCAAAACAAAAACTATCCCTCCTATAATAAAAACAGTAAAGTCTAATCTATTCTTTTCATAAATAAATAATTCCCCATCTGCAAAACTCTTTTCACCGCCATAATAAAGAGTAATATGGCTTAAATATTCTCCATTCAGTTCACTAGTATCCAAAAATCCCTCTAAATCCTTCTTTTCCCATGCATTCAAATCAACAGGCGGTGTCCTAAATGCCACAATTTTTGTTCCGTTGGAAATATTTACATCAGCATAAATCTCTTTTATGTAATTATTCCACATGCTTTCAATACTAACATGGAATTTATTTATTCCTCCCTTCGGCAAACTATCGCTAAAGTTGGTAATGTTCACAAACAAAGAACCTATTCTAAATCTCTGATTTACTCTTGTTTCCTCACCATAGCTAACAACAGCCTCTGCAACATAATTCCCTGGTTTAAAATCGCTCGTATTTAAAAATTTCCTAAAATATCTATCTTGAGTAGTTTCCAAAAAAACTGGCTTAAATGGTATAAAAAAGCTCATTTCTCCTTTCTCGCCAGTGCCCTTATCTTTAAAGAACTCTAAATTAACATTAACATTTAAATTTTCTTTTCCTTTATTAGTAACATGCACTTCAACAGGAATCTGTTCATTTACATTGCCATTAGGAACATTCAATTCTGCCTCTGCGTATCTACCAGGATAAGGTACAGAAACTTTAATCACTCCTTGTATCTGAACAGCAGTTCCAATAAACTCCTGTTCAGTCGGCACTTCTTTAACTCCAACACCAATATTATGAACTCCTGGCGTATCTATAGAATCAGGAAACTTAATAATAACCTTGAAATTCCCTCCGCCGATAAGTTTTTTCTCACTTAAAGTTGCGTATCTAGCCAAATCCCCCCCAACAAACGCCTCTATTTCCTGTTGAGGATCTTCAGAATGAACAGAATAAGTAATCTCGTGCGTTACTCCTGGAGCAAAATCCAACTTAACAATGGCTGGAGAAATACCAAGAGCCATTACTCCATTTAAAAAAAACAAAAAAGAAAATAACAATAAAAGCCCTCTCTTCATCATACAATCAAAAAATAAACATTATTTTATATACCTATTGGTTTATCCACGCAGTTGCTGTTATAACATCCCCTTTCGCTCCGGTGGTAGCATCTTCTGGAATAGTTAAGTTAAAGTCTATTCTTAACTCATCACTGGCATCAACGTATGTAAAATTACCGCATACACGTATAGTAGTTGTACTAGTTGCATAAAAGCGGCTTAAATTAAACCCTGTTTCTGGAATATATGTTCCTCCTGTTGAATTCACACAACTGCCTGCTTCAACTTGAGAAACATTCCACTGATACACTGGACTTGTTCCTCCTATAAAATTAGCTGCGCTTTTGCCTACAGATAAATTCAAAGTAAGATTAATATTTCCTTCATTTCTTAATCTTAAGCCCCCTGCAGTTGTTAAAGTCCAATTGCCTCCAGTAACATTACTTGTTCCGAAAGTTGTCAAAGCAGCGCTAGTGGAGCCAGGATTAACTCTTCCATTGCCCCAAGATATAGCCCTGGTAGTAAAGTTTACTTCTATATTTTGCTCCACTGTCAAATTAGCCTCTGCATTGGCTACATATGCTGAAATTCTAGAACTAAGCTCATTCAAGCTAAAAAATGCCAAACTTGCTGCTATAACGGCAAAAACAACAGCTATTATAGCAACAATTAATAAACTATTATCATGTTTCATTTACCCTCTCTGCCTCCTTCTGTTTCATCTGTCTCAATAACAAAACTTATCTCGCTATTAGTTGAAGATGCAATTCTGCTCCTTTGCTTACTAAAAAATTCAGGAAGAATAGAAGAAGAGCTTAAATTAATAACAATAGATAAAACAGAAAATAATATAGAAACCAGCAACAAGACCATTATAATTTTTTGTGTTCTTTCCATTCCCTCTTTTATACCTCATTACGAATAAATCCACTATATATTTAAATTTATCTAGTCTTTTTTCCAACAAATCTTCTGAAGAATACAAACCATGCCAAATTAACAATCAGCAATATAACAACTAACACCAATAAAACACTAGTTAAAGTTATTCCAGTTCCTCCTCGTTTTCCTCTTATAGCATATCCTACCCCAGTAATATCTAAACTATCAGCGCTTATCTTTAATAATAAATTTTTGTCTGTAGATTTTTCACCATATTTAACTAATAACTTGCCGTTATATTCTCCCTCATTAACACCAACAGTATCCCAATAAGCAATTAATTCCTTTCTTGATAATGGAGAAATATCTTCTGCAGAAGATTTAACATCAGCCATTATATCATCTTCATTATTATAAACAATCAAATTAGCAAAAACACCTTTCAATTCCTGATTCCATTTATTTTCAACTAAAATCTGCAGCTTAGCAATTTCCCCAAGACTAAATTCATTAACTAAAATACTTTCAATAGAAAGAGCACTTTCTCCAATACTAAACTCCTTCTCCATACTTTTAGATTCTCCATCGTAAAAAACAGTCAATTTGGCTAAATATCTCCCGGAATTTGCATTAACTAGCCACTGCGCACTTAATTCTGTCCTTCCACCGGCTTGCAAAGAAGTATAATCAGTTTCCAAAGTTGCAACTTTCTCATTTAAAACAGTATAAATATCAATAATAGCCCTGACCTCTCCTATACCTAACTTGCCCCTGCTGACAACAGGAATTACAAAATTAGCAGTATGTCCTTGTTCAGCATCTAAAACATTCAAATCAAATTCAACATATTTGCCAGGATATGGAACATAAACAAAAAGCTGTGTCACGACTGCAACTGTAGCGCCAACAAAAGTGCTTTCCTCTCCAGAAACTTTAGGAATTTCCAAAGCAACAATCTCTGCTATATGCAATCCTGGTTCAAGTTTTTCAGGCAACTTAACCTTATATCTAAAGCCCTTGCTATTCTCATCCTTCTTAAATTCAATTTTATTCTCAAATAAACTAATACTCCCGTTCAATTCGCCCTGTATAAATAGAATAACTTCCATATCTTTCTGCTCATTATTCAAAACAGAAAACTGGACTTCTCTTTCCAATCCAGGCTCAAAATTTACTGTTGTCCTTCCAGGAGTAATTCCCAAAGCCAGAACATTTTCAATTAGCACAATAGCCACAAGTATAGCTCCAACTAAGAAAAATATCTTATTTTTTATCTTATCCGTCATTTCACTCATCTTGCCTCCCTGTAAAAAAGTTTAAATATGCTATATCATTACCCTCGATTATGGAAGAAATAATTATAAAGGTCGATGTTCCAAAAGAATTCAAAGAAGAATTTAGAATAGCCTTAGCTAAAGTTGTAGAAGAATTTGTAAAAAGAATAAGAGTTTTGGAATTAGAACAAATGCTTAAAAAACTAGAATCAAAGGAAGAGCAGGAATTGGAAAGATGGTCCATAGAACTTGGAAGGAAGGTGAACAAATCATTACATGAAAGATATAAAAGACTATATCCAAAGCTGCAATAAACGATGAAATTAATAACCGATGCTTCAATAGTAATTGCGGCACTTCTAGGGTCCAAAATTACGAAAGAAATTCTTTTATCCGATTCAATAGAATTATATACTCCTAAATATTTATTTGAAGAATTAGAAAAACACAAACAAGAGATTGACGTGCTATCAAAACTCTCTTTACAAGATCGCAATAAATTGTTCGACGAATTAAAATCAAAAATTAAAGTAGTTCCAAAAGAACAATTTGATATGTTTTTAACAAAGGCCAATGAACTTATCTCTGATAAAGATGATACAGAATATCTAGCATTATCATTATCTGCAAATAATTGTCCTATATGGTCAAATGACTTACATTTCAAAGAGCAATTGATAGTTTCTGTATATACTACAAAAGAATTGTTAGATTTACTTACAAAATCAGAAGAACCTAAGTAAAATTCTTTTCTATTCAAACTATTCCTCAGTCTATTGCCCTTATTCATCTTGCCTCCTTGTAAAAAAGTTTAAATAATCTATGTTATTGCATTCTCCTATGGTAGAAATAACAATATCCATCCCAGAAGATATTAGCATAGAATTTGATAAAATATCAAAAGAGGCCTGGCAACTCTTATTCTCAAGATTTGTAAAATCAAAATTAGATGAATTAAGAAAAATCGAAGCCATAATCTCAAAATCTAAAGCAACAGAAAAACAGATCTCGGAACTTGCAGAAGAAGTAGGTTTAGAAATTACTAAAAGACTTCTTAAAGAATAAACTAAAATGTTAGTTATATCAGATACCAATACAGTATTCTCGGCTCTTTTAACAAGAGGTAAGCCTTTATTAGTATTCGAAGTTAATTCCTTAATTAAAAAATTCGAATTTATTGCTCCGGAGTTTCTATTCTTTGAGATTGGTAAAAGACTAGATAAAATAATTAAATTCACACATTTTTCCAAAGAGGAATTTGTTGAAATATTCTCATTTATAAAGAAAGAAATAGAATTAATACCTCTAAAATCATTCGAAGATAAAGTGAAAGAAGCAAAGGAAATAGCGCCCCATTCAAAAGATATATCATTTGTTGCCCTTTCGCTCAAATCAGATTGCAAAATTCTCTCTGGTGATAATGGACTTAAACGAGTTCTCCCAAACAAAGTAATCTCGCCTTCTGAAGCACTAAACATTCTATTTGATTCCATTAAAGAATGATCTTCTGCCTGACAATTCTCTATAATACTATTCATCTTGCCTCCCTGTATAAACTCCCTGATTTTCTATTTCCTCAGCTTGCTCGGGCTCAAGTATAATCCTTCCAACAAATCTTCCATCGCTTGTTTTACTAACATTTATTCTAACATCTCCGACATTCTTTAGCTCATAACTGTCATTTTTCTCCAAAATCTGCAATCCAAGCTCAGAATCTATCCTAAATTCTTCAGCAAAGCTTTCAATAAGGCCGTTGCTTGCTTTCCAATAATATGTTCCGGGCTTCAAATTGAATGTCACATTATCCTCTATATCTACATATCTGGGATTAGAAAAATCAGGATTATTAGACAAGACAATTAAATTAGCATTTCCTGCGCTGAACCTGACTGTATTCCCACTTAGCTCTAAACTTGCTCTGGGGTAAAGCACAAAGATCCCAACTAAAACTGCAACTATCAAAACCAACTGCGCTATTATAAACAATCTATGCCTCACTTTCTCGCCTCCTTCTTTTATTCCAGTCGTCCTTCTCTCTCAACCCTAAATATACTTTCTTTATTATTCTATCATCTATGCAAAGATTATCAAAATATTTATTATCAGAATTACTATTAGCAGAAAGATTTATATAATTTACATCGCTTCTACTTCCCATGGCAGAATTAACAATATCCATCCCTGAAGAATTAGAATCAGAATTAAAAACAATACCAAGAATAGATTTATCCATGCTTCTAGCAAGGTTACTAAAAGAAAGACTATCAAAACTTGTAAGATTGAAGCAAATAGTATCAAAATCCAAATTAACAGAAAAGTCTGCAAAAGAATTGGCAGATGAAATAAGCATCTCACTAGCTAAAAGATATAAAGAGTCATTTTCAAAATAAATGATATCGGACAAATTTATAATTGATGCTAATGTAGCAATTTCATTACTAATAAACAAAGGAACCTCATTTATCGCTGTTTTATTAAACGCTATATTAAACAAATTCAAATTAATAGCCCCCGAGTTCTTATTTGAAGAAATCAAAAAACACAAGTCAAAGGCCCTAGAACTTACTAAATTATCAGAAAAAGAATTCAATGAAGTATACGAAATACTATCTGAAATAATAACCCCCATTCCCGCAGAAGAATTCTCACAGTTTTTATCAGAAGCAGAATCAATTGCCCCACATCCAAAAAAACCTAAAGAATTCGAAGGCAATCTAATTACATTATACGAAGATAGTTTTGATATAACTCCAGTAGCTCCGAGCTCCAATGTCAAATAACAAATCTCATATTCATTCCCACAATTTTTCTCTTCCAACACAATACACGTCTCCATTTTCATTTTATCCCCTATGTAATTACCAAAAAAATTAACTAAACCATAAACATAATTACCGCTCCCCGAAATCTTTATATAATAATCATCTTTACCATCTAGTATGGCAGAACTAACAATTAAATTGGACGTTCCAGCAGAATTCAAAGAAGAATTCAAAACAGCACTAGAGAGAGCATTAAGAAATCTAGTAATAGATGTAGAATTTGCAATAGCCGATGCTATACTATCCAAATCAAAATTAACTGAAAAGCAAGTCAAACAACTAGCAGATGAATTAAAAAAAAGAGTAGCCAAACGACATGGCCTATAATCAAAAATGGAATTACCTAAAGAATTAATTCCAGATGCTAGTACACTATTCTCATTTTTCAAAATAGACTCAACAAGAAGAAATGTATTCAGAGAACTATTAAAACAAGACTGCAAACTCTTCTCTCCAAAATATGTATTTGAAGAACTATTATCCGACAAAGACAAAATAAAAAAGTTCTCAGCCATTGACGAATTCGAATTCTTATACCTATTTAGATTATTAGATAAACAAATCAAGCAATTCCCTGAATCAGAATATAGAGAGTTCTTGCAAGAAGCGGCTAAAATATCTCCACATAAAGAAGATTCTAAAGACGACCCATACTTTGCCTTAGCGCTATCCCTTAATATCCCGATTTGGTCAGATGAAAAGGCATTTAAAGAACAATCTAAAGTTAAAGTGTTCTCTACTAAGGAGTTATTAGAACCGCTTGCTAAATCAGAGTCAGAGGAAATCAAAGACGACTCAGAAATCAAGACAGAAGAGTCATCCGAATCTAGAGACGAAGCCGAAGAATTTAGATAGGCAACTTCTAACTCACTATTATGGACAACTCTGTTGATTAAGACACGTGTTCTCTGGAATTGTCCATTAGAGAATTCTGGACAAAATGTAGCATAATTACCAGAGTTCTCTATATATTCATTTCCCTCATCATTCTCTTCCAACACAATACACGTCTCCATTTTCATTTTATCCTCCGTGTAAACTAGATACGAATGTAATAAATGAACGTTTTGCCCCGCTAATCTCATTTATAGGAACTGTGATATTAATATCAATCTCAGCTGTATCGCTGGCATTAGTATAATTAAATAACGCAATAGCTAATAAGGGAGAGCCGCCTGCAGGCATATTTGTGTAAGTTACTTTAGAAAGACCCCAATCAAATGATCCGTTTTCAAAACTATAATTAGCTATCTTAAACTGATAATAAGTGCTAGGATTGGCCTGTGTCCCCCATAAATTAGATGCATTAATTGTAACATTAATAAATGCATTCCCATCGTTTCGCAATAATAAAGGCAAAGGAGAATCATCGCTTGTATCATCACTAGCACTATTATTCACTGCCCCGAACTCAACACTTCCATTAAGCAATGTAATAGTCACTTCAGAGCTAATATTTATTCTAAAGAAACTGCTCCAGTTAGAGAATTCCCTTCCATCAGTTAATCTCACACTCCAATTATAATAATCATTGTTATCAATAAAGCACATTAACTCTGAAGCTACTTCATGAGATGTAGCCGCTATACTGGTAATATGCCTGCTTGCCTCACTGCATGTACTTGCCGCTATTAAAGTAACATTCAGCTGATAAGTTATATCACTAGTGGCATCATCAGTCGTAGCGCTCCATGTAAAGTTAGGTGTCCTATCTCCTGTACTGCTCACATCAGCCGGTGTACTCAAAGTAGGAACAGAAAGAGCAGTCACATTCACACTATATGTCGTATTAGCACGTGCGCTATAATCTGCTCCATCAAATAACCTCATCCCACATGTCCAGTTCTCCCCATTTGTCGTATTCAAATTATACAAATTAGCATCAAAGAAAGTATTATTAGCATAACTATCATTATAATCAAGACTCACATGCAAGCTCGTTTTGTTAAACCAATCAACACTAACATTCAATCTGCCTCCATCAGGGTCAATCAACGTATCGTAACAATGCAAATTCTCACTTGTCCTATTCGTGCCTCTTGTGGAATTTATGTCAGGCGTAGGATTAGTTGGAGCTACATTAGCTACTGCTCCAGCAACCGTCATATTAAACTCAAAAATAAACGAATTATTCATATTCCCAGCCCCATCTGTCACATTAACCTGCCAATACTTCCTTCCCAATGAATGATTATATAATAAAAGAACTTCATTATCATTAAGAGTCGTATTATAAATAACTAATTCATCAATACTTCCATTAAAAGCGCCATCTACAGTTGTAACAGAATTATAAGTCTGCCCAATTCCAATTCTAATTGCATTATTAGCAGGTTGTGCATTAATAGTTACATTAATAGCGCTAACTTTACCATTTAAATATAATACACTTGATGAAAAATTATGAGTATATACTACATGATACCATGTATTATTAGAAATAACATCCTGTGATTTTCTTATAGGATGATTTGGTCCTGCAGAATCCTCAAAATCTCCTTCCAAATTATCTGAAGCATTAATTCCGAGCATGAAATTAACATCTCTTCCATCGCCATCTGCTTCAGCAACTGCCTTAGCAATAAGTGGCACAACAACAATTCCTCCGCTTCCAGAACTTGCAGTATCCCCTGTCCCGCGCCTAATAAACCACATTGCTATAGTAAAGTTCTTAACATCCAATACATTAGCGTCTGCAACACTTATATTCCTATTTGCAATAATGCCATTTAATTCAAATGCTCCTGCAAACATCCCGCCTGTTTCATTCCATACAGGATTTGTCAGGCTGGCGTTATTGTCAAATTGTGCATAATCAGCCGCATTAGTATCATTTTCTCCCAAAGCAGACAAATTATTAAAATGCAATAACAATACTGTAGTAGTTGGATCTGCTCTTATAACAGGCGCGCTCCAATTATATGTATAAGTTCCATTGGCCTGATCCTTTCTATGATAAACTAAATAGTCATATAAATTAGCACTATCATTAGTCGCCCATAAAAATATCTCATTGTTATTGCTTATATCACTAATTGTCCAATTTAATATAGCGCTAATATTTCCTATCAAATTACTATTATTAGCAGGAGAACTCAGATTTATCTTGGGAAAATTAAAATCAACACTGAAAGTAATATTTACAGTATAATTTTTATTTCCAGCAGTATCATTGGCATAAACGCTGAAAGTATATTGCCCATCAGTAATACTATTATTAGTATGATTAAATACTGTTCCAAACACAGAAACATGATCCGCACTAAATAACATAGTTTTATTATTCGTGCCTCCGTTTAAGCTGTACACAACACTTCCATTCTCATCTAAGCTAACATTAAATTTTAGTATATTATTGCTAAAATTATAAGTTGTATTTGCAGGGAAGTTTATAGTGACCAAAGGTGGAGTTTCTGGTTCCTGTACAGTCACAGTTCTAACATCAGTTGAATTGCCATTGCCTGTATCAGATGCGAAAGCATAATAAGTATACGTCCCTATATCTAACCCAGCTGTTCCATTCTTGCTTTGATTCACAACAAGAATCCAATTAGTTGTATTAACTTTATATAAATTAGAAAAGTAATTCTGCCTAACATCTCCAAGAGATAAGCCATAATTCCATACTCTTGCCTCATCAATGCTTCCATTCCAGAAATATTGATCAGTCGGCTCATCAACTCCCCATGACAAAGGAGCAGAATCAGAGCTTAAGGTTGACGTAGCAGAGATACTAATATCAGAACCAACTAAATCTCCATCAACATATAAATATATTCCTGTTGCATTTCTAACTCCCACTGCATGATGCCATATATTATTATCGTAACCAGTCCCTGAAACAGCTAAATCATCAGGATTCCATGTAGAGTCGTCATCAATTCCAAATAAAACATTACCAGAACTATTCATCCATAACTTAAATCCTTGGTCACTATCGTATCGTGCAACAATAGCTGAATCCCGTATAATTGCTTTGAAAGTTGCAATAGTGGAATACATCTGGTCGCCTGTATCTCCTGAACATGAATATGTTGTATTTTGTCTTCCTATAGATGACAGTGTTTTATTTGCAACCATCAAGCCCGTACTAGCATCAAGAAATGCTTCTTCACTAAAACCTCCTGTCAGGGCCCGAGAACCATCGCAACTTGTGGCAGTGTCTATAGAAACCATAACTATTGCCAACTCATTCGCCTGGGATGTTGTGGGTGTTATCCCTGAATTAATAGTTGTTGTTGCTGTATCTCCTGCTGAAAATGTTGTATTATGTATTGCAACATCCAAAACACCGCTAGAAGTTAAACCTGAATATTCCGCAGCCCAACAAGCCACACCATTGGGACTTTGCGTGCTTTGTATCCATCGTATTACTGTTTCAGTTCCATTAGAAATTTTATAAGCTAATCCCCCAGAAGTACTCGTCGCTGAAGTCGTATTAATCATTGTGAATCCAGAAGGCACTGTGTATGTTCCTGCGTTTTTATCGCTCCCAACAGCAGTTATTAAAAGATTGCCTGAAGAAGGAGATGTTGTAAGAGTACAATTGACGCCTCTCTGTGCTCCTGCCACCCCACTTACATTCTGTTGAACCCTAGTGATAGAAGAACTCAAATCTGACTGTTTAAACCAAGCACTAATTGTAAAACCTCCTGTCCCAAAATCAAAATCACTGTCATAAGCCCTAGTAATATACCCTGACCCATTAAACTGGTAGCCCCCATTGAATTTTCCTTCAGAGCTATTAAAGAAAGCACTTGGAACATTTATGACTGTACCGTTATTTGAATAATTGCTCAAATCAGCAAC
>CAYIGH010000006.1:32545-37272 GCA_964362915.1 Candidatus Woesearchaeota archaeon
ACATGTGTAGCATTTTCTCCAAGCGCAGACAAATTATTCATATTATACATTAAAACTAAAGAATTATTATAAATAGTATAATTTGTCCCGTTCCAATTGAACTTAACTTCTCTAAGTAAATATTCTATGATACTAACATTAATTGTTATAGATGCATTTGTAGTTGAAGTTCCGTTTGCAAGAGTTGGAGCTACAAAACTTATCAAAGGCAGATAATCAATGCTAAATGAACTGAAAGTATTATTAGTAATATTAAGCGGTCTAGAATGAGTTGAGTATCCTAACTTAGTGGCATTAATAGTATGATTATTAAAAATATAATATCTATCATAAGAATCTATACCTTCTTCATTAGGACTATTGTTTAGCTTGTATTCAACAAGATGTTGTTGCGGAATAAATCCATTTGAATCAGTTATAACATTGAACCATGAAATTCCATTTTTATCCAAAGCAGAAGAATTAGCACTTGAAACTACTTTATTAGCAGTATCATTAACCTGAGCGTTAAGATACCATGCCTTATAAATAAATGAAACTCCTGTTAAGGAAAGCTTGCTATTGTCCCCGGAATCTACAGCAACTAAAGTAGTGTTAATAAAAGTTATATTGCCGGCAACATTATTAAAAGGAGAAGGGATAGTACGATTAATAGTAATCCACCCTAGATTCTTTTGGTTGGTGCCTGACGCATTTTCTATAAAAGAGTTATAAACAAAAAGAGAAGCCCGATGAAGAAAAATAGTATTATTCTTCATACCAGTCAAGTTAGAATCTCTAATAGTTGCCACCTTAATACTAGTAATATTAGCAATCCTAAAATCTGCAGAACCAATAGAAAGCCTCGTAGTAAGATTAAAACTAGCATTCAATAAAGTAAAATTATTTGCTTGTACTTGAATCCCTGCGCCAGCCCCGTTAGTAGCATAGTCTATAACCCACTTATTCGCATCTAAAGTAATATTTTCAGCCGTAACTGTAAAACATGTTCCTGTGGCAGTTACATTTTGAGTAAGGGAATAGACTGTATTCGCCGCACCCAAAGTCTGGCAAGCACTTATATCAGTTGGGTCAACAACATAATCAAATTCAACAGGATTTCCCTTAACAAGCAAATCAAAAATATCTTGGCTATTATTCAAATTATTTAATAAAACCTTATATGCTTTATCTTCTAAAATTTCAGGAAAACTAGCAATTAACTCATTCTTGCCTTTTTCGTAAACCTCTATTGAAGAATTTGTATAGTTGCTTCTTGCATATATTGTAATATCCCGTTCTGAAGTTAAATTAATTTCAAATTTAACCCTAATGTAATGTCCTGCTGGAATTGGTTCTGTCCAAATTTGATCACGGGATTTAACAAGTTCATAAATATCTTCTATAAATATTCTATTTTCATCAAGATGCTCTGCCTCTGTAATAAAAATAATTTCAAAAGTCTGATTGCTTAAGTGCGGAATAACCCATTCAATATAATCAACAAATCCGTCTTCATCTAAATCATAAGCGTCAAATGGAACTTCCTGTTTTACATAACCTTTATCTGTAATAATCACATTTCCGATAAATTCAGTATTATTAATCTCGTTAATCTTACTAACATTCTTAATATCATTAATATTTCCAACATTTTCATTTTCAACCTCGCTAATAATATTCCCCGTTATACTGGCTCCATCTGTGCTGTTAGAATTTTCTTCTATTTTATCAGTATTATTTAAACTATTATTAACTATTTCCCCACTATTATTAATCGCATAGGTCTCGTTACTTAAATTATTAGCAACTTCTAAATCTCTTTCAGAGATCACATCTGAAGTATTAGCATCTTCAATTTCTTCTTTTATAAATTCCAAATTTCCAGATTCTATTTTTTCTACAACAACTTCGTCCTCAACTTCATCAACATCTTTTACAATGCCCTTTCCTTTAGAATATTCATAATTATGCCAATAAATCTTAATCTTAGGCGCATCTTCTACTGAAATTTTGTTATTCAGTTTAGAAGATGCAATTACATCGCTATAATTCAAATTATCAGGCCCAAAAACCACAATTTTCTTCCCTCTTTCACTAACCTCTTCTGCCAAAAAAGGAGCATCAGTATAGTATTCAATTAAATATTCTGTAGCATCATCTTCTAACATAACCTCAACAATCTCTTTTGTTGTGGCATCTTTTAAATTAATTTCAGTTTCATTAATTTCCTCTATAGTCCTTCCTGTCGCTCCTTTAAAAAACTGCTTAATAAATCTAATAAACCTTGGCTCTTTATTATCAATATTTATTTCAGCAGAAACCTGTCCTGTTACACTATTTCCAATAATTGAAACATTAAGAACTTCATCAAATTCTTTACTAATCTTTTTTACGCTAATATTCTCTGCTTCAGCAGGAAGTTCAATTGTTATATTTTCAGGACTCTGTAAAGAAACATTCATTCTCCAAAAAACAGGCTCTCCTACAACAATTTTCCTCCTTGATGTGCTAATAGAAACCGCTCCTGAAGAGACCAAAATTTTAAATTCGTTGCTTTCAATACTATTACCATTAGAATAAGCAATTATCTTGCCTCTTCTGGCTCCACTAAATCCAATCTCAGAGGTTAAAGTCATAGAATGCCCTTCAAACTTAGCACTCACATTCGCAGAAATAAACTCATATTTATCCGCCCCAATAAAATACTCACTCAAATCAATAATAACCTCGCCATTCTTAGCAATCCTAATATCAGGAATATTTTTTATAAAACTCAAATTAGAAATAACACTAACATTTTCCTCTAATAATTCTGTTTCATTTTCAGCTGTCTCGTTCAGAATCTCTTTAATTTTATCTTTTTTCCCAACCAAAACATCTTCTTCTGCCTCTGCCAAAATCCTATCATTATATATAAGCTTAATATCTAATATTGCACTATCATTAACAATTAATCCAAATTTAGAAATATCTATTTGTAATCCTACACTTTTGTCCCCTAAATAATCTTTCCCAAATCCTTCTTCAACAATTGAATATTCTGTAGAAATAACTGCTTTGCTATCTTTAATATTAAGTTTTATACTATTATCCGGTATATTACTTAAATTTACTTTAACACTTCCGGAAACAACTTCTGCATTATACGAATCATCTAAAACATATTCAAAATATTTATCTTTACTAACAACTCCAGAAATTATAAATTCAGATTCAGAAATAGCACTTCCTGTTATAGAGCTATCTCCAGAACTAGCAGAAGACTCATCAGATGAAGAATCAATACTTGCTTCTGAACTAGCCACATTAGAAGACTGACTTTCAGAGCCCACTATCTCACTAGCACTGTTAGATTCTCCAGCAGAAATACTTGTCCCAACACTTTCATCATTCTCTTTGTCCTCAGTTTTTCCTTCTTCTCCTTTTCCTGCCCCATTATCTCCCACAACTTTTTCTTCTTCCGCTTCCCCACTTCCTTTAATCCCCTCTGCTTCCTCTTCCTTAACCACATCTTCAATTATTTCAGTCTCATTCTCCTCTTCTTTCTGCTCTTTTTCTTCTTCCTTTATCTCACTCTCATTTTCTTTCTTGACTTTTTCTTCAGCTATCTTGCCGCTTTGAAAAATTCTCAGCTCAAAATTAACACCTGGATAACTCTCTTTTTTTCCAATAACACCGTAACCTTCTCCTTCCCCAGAAATATCAACTCCTTCTGCATAAAATTGTCCATTAATATTATTAAAACCAACCAAATCAGCTAAATTAAACTCTTTAGAAATTTCTCCTAAAGAAACAATAACTTTAGAGTCCTTTGGTATTAATTCACCTTCCTTTATATTAAATCTCAATTTCCCGCTTAACTCTTCCCCTGCCTTATAATCTGATTTTATATCCAGTGATACTTTTCCAGTAGGAGAAAGTTTATTAAAAGCTAAAAAAATTAGTAGGATAACTAAAAATAAACCTAAAATAGAATAAAAATTTTTGCTCTTATTATTTTTCCTGCTTACAGAACCTAAATAACTTGTAACAACTTTTCCATTTATTCTTTTATTCTCATATAAATAAGGCCCATATATCTTCCCTCTTTTTCTAATATATTTCTCATGCACCACTTTTGTAGGTTAACCCTCTTTTCTCTTCATTCTTATAAAGAGAAAGTCCTTTATAAGTATTTCCAAAATGAACAACAAAATTAATAATATTCAAAAAACAAAAATTCTGTTAACCTACAAAGAATCTTGATAAACAACTATATACTTAATAACATATGTTTCCAGAAATATTACTAACAGATCTATATATGTCTCAGAATTAGTTAATGATGTAAAATTAATTCTAAAAACTATTTTTACGTATAAATATTAATATGCTAATCTCCCTTCCCTTTGATAACAAAACAAATAAAAAGGGCTGTAACAAATGTATCTAAATAATACATAAATAACCATAATGCGTAAAATATCTAAGATATTTATAAGACAGTAAAACAAAGTGTAACAGTTAGTAAAACCTTGATGTTAAAATCTCCATTGCGGCATGCCTAATTTTCTGCAAATCAGGCAATCATTAAATTTTCTTTTATTTGGATTGCATTTTAATTCTCGCCTTGTTCTAAAAACAAATTCTTTATGAGTCATATATGGAATATTCCAAGATAGAGCAATCTTTTTCAGTTCTTCATAATGCTCTCGTGTAGAGTCTTCATGTTTTACACAAAAGTTGCCGTGATACCAATTGATAAG
>CAYIGH010000007.1:0-37201 GCA_964362915.1 Candidatus Woesearchaeota archaeon
AATATGAGAAAGAGCAACTTAGATTACCGAGAGGAAGTTAAATCAGGACAATACATGATTGTTGGAAATCTTTATAAGCTGTGATTTTGTTCAAAAATAGTTTTTTCTCTGAAAGAGATAGATTTTTAATGGACAATAATTAGATATTTTTAGGGTGCGTAGTTAAATGGTATAATGTCTGCCTCCAGAGCAGAAGTCGGGGGTTCAATTCCCTCCGTGCCCATTTATAATTTCTTCAATTCCTCAATTTCTTCAAAAGAGACAGCAGAGCCCTTATATTTAGTTGCATAAAGTGCGGCTTCCAATACTTTTTTGCCTTCTAAATTTAATAAGCCTTTTTTATAAGCTACATAAACTAATTCTGTAGACCTTATAAATCTAAATTCTAAAAATTCATCTAGATTTGATAATTGTGCTTTTACACTTGCATGCAATTTTTCTTCTATAAGTTTCTTAAGATTCTCTGGTTTTTCTGCCAAAATTCTCGTTGTGCGTTCGTCTATTGCTATTATATTTTCTATATCTCTTTTTCTTAATTCATTACTCAAAGCCAAGCATGAAGTTTCGCCTTCACTTAGAATATTTACCCATGTTCCTCTTGAAAAAATACAATGGTTTGCTATATCCATTAGTCTAATGGTTTCTTTTTTTATTTTCTCATTGTCTATATTTAAAGAACCAGGCATTTCAAAAACAGCCCTGTCAATTAATGCTTGAACTCTCAGAGCCCCTAATTCAAATCTAGGAATATTTATAGGTCTGTCAATTACTTCTTTCTTAACAGCCTCTGTAATCAAAAACTTCCCATTGAACGAGCTCTTTAATTTTTCTAAAACATCCAGCATTCCATTCATCGAAAAATTTATTATGGGGCCGGCATCAAAAATCAATGCTTTCATTTGAAAAACTCCAGAGCGATTTGCGCTCTTTTTTTCTCATTTAGTGTTTTATTATAATTAATGTCTGCTATTCTTGTCTGGCCAGTATACTCTGCCAGCTCCCATTCTGTTATGCCTAATAATTTAGCTGTTTGTCCCATAGAAATGCCATGCTTGTATATATGCGAGGCTTTATTTATGCAAGCATTTCTTATTATCTCTCTTGTATATTGCTTAAGACTGGGAGATAAAGACTCAATTTGAGACCTTGCTTTTAGTATATAGTCTCTGTAAACATCTTGATTTTTTTGCCCTAATGATTTTATCGCTAGATCTGCTAAAGAATTTAATTTCCTGACAAAATTATTCCAGTTTTTTATTTTTAAACTGCTTCTTCTTTCAATTAACTTTCCTAATGAATAAATTATTATAGTTAATGTTATGCTCTCTATATCCTGAACGCATGCAGCAGAATGTATTTTTTGATTTGATAATTCTAAAAGCTTGAATGAGTTATCACTTCCTAAAGCTTTTTTTGCTTCTTTTAAGATAGAAATTGTATGTTGAACTTCTTTTTCTTCCATATTCTTTTTTAGTTTTAGTGGTATATAAATTATTTATTATCTGAATTTAATCTAGCCAAATATTCCTTGATTCTTTCTATAGTCTGCGGAATTAGGAATCTCTCTATTTTTGATTCAAAAATCTCAGATAAAGGAGCAAATTCTGATATTCTATATTGATTTTCTTTTTTATCCACAAGCATAGAATCTCTCAATCTTTTTAATTGTCTCCTTATATTGCTTTCAGCCAAGCCCTTAACCTCCAATGATTTGTCTTTTCTTAGGGCCTCCGCTTTATCTCGGATTATAAAAGAAGAAAGCCATTCTTTATTTTTTCTTGCTTCTTCCAAAATAAGCACAATATCAACAATTATATCTCTGGAATCTCCTGGCTGTAAAAGTCCGAGACTCAAGCAAACTTTTCTAATTAATTCTCTTTGAGAAGAGTCATATGGCCTTTCATATTTCCTTAAGGTAATTTCCCCAAGTGGAACTTCTCTAACCATAAAAAAATAAGAACAATAATCATTATAAAGCTAATGTTTCTTTTGCCTGAATGAATTTGATTTGTTTTCAAGGTCATGATAAAGAAAACTGGGCCCAATTAAATGCGTTAATAAAAAGAGGAACTTGGGATAAAATTCTAATAGTAAAAAATAAAGAAACTGAATCTTTCACAGAATCAGAAAATTGCATTGTTTTAGAAATAAATTCAAATTCCCCAATATTAGAATTAAAAGATGAAATAATGCAAAAGCTAAAAGCGGCGATAGGCAGAGATTTTGAAGTTGCATTGTCAATAGCTTCGGGAAATGGCAAGGAGCACATGGCTTTAATTTCAGCCCTTTTATCCATCCCAATGGGAATAAGGTTTATTGCTTATACGAAGAACGGAATTGAGTTTATTAATTAAACTTAAAAATAAATTTATCTTCCAATTCTTCCATTTTCTCAACTCTTTTCTAGAGACTTATGCTTTGCAATTAAATCTGAAGAAGATTGTATCTTATCACCTAATCCATGTATAATCTCAATCCCTAGTTTATTGCAGATCTCTGCCTCTGGAATTTCATGACTAAATCTATCCCCGCCTTTAGCGAAAATATGCGGCTTTACTGCTTCCAAAGATTTGCAGACAGTTTTGTCTTCATCTATGCTCGGAAAAACCTCATCAACAAATTTTAATGCTTTAACAATTTCCATCCTTTCTTTGAATGGCATAAATTCAAATCCCTTTTTTAAGTGGGCTTGTTTATCATTATTTACAATTACTATTAGTTTATCTCCAAGTTCTTTAGCTTTCATTAAATATTCTACATGGCCCACATGAAGAGTGGGTCAAAGTAGCCACTAGTGGCAACTACTTTAACCATAACGTGCTCACCTCCTCATCCTTTTTTCTCGCGTTGCAACTTATGCACAACGGTTGGATGTTCTGAATATAATCTATTCCTTTTTTTGAAATAGGAACAATATGATCTTTCGTAAGTTTTCTTTCTTCAAATCTAACCATCAAAGATATAAGATTAACGAATATAAATAATTTTCGGATAGCCCTCATTTATTTTTATCTAAATAAAAATAAACAGCCACCTTACCATTAGTGCCGCAAGGATGAATAAGAATAAATATGTTGAAAACTTAAATGCCTTTTCTCCAATTTTTTTGCTGCCTGTAATTCCCCAAATTGTTAGATAGAAAAATCTCCCACCGTCAAAAATTCCCAAAGGAAGCATATTAACCAGAGCTACGCTAATGCTAATAAGCACTGCCCACCAAAGCAAATGATAAATAAAGAATCCTATGTCTCCCAAAGAAGACTCGTAATAAACAAAAGGGTCTTTTATTTCAGTAATAAATCTATAAACCCATCCTAAAAGTCCCCTCGTCTGCGGAGGAATAATACCAATACCTAAAAATGCTCTTCCGTCAATTTCAGAAAGCTTAATTTTATAATCTTTTATTTCTTTATTTGGCTGTAATGTTCTTATTTCAATACTATCTCCTGGAGATTTTTTGTTCAGTATTTCTCTTAATTGGTCAAAACTAGTTGTTTTTACATTGTCAACTTCTATTATCACGCCCGTAAGTTTTTCCCTGAAAGCAGGAGAATCAAGAAAGACTGCGATATCATTTACATTTTTTTCGATAGAAATGATTAATTGTTTTGGAGAAACAAAATAAATCTGTTTATTGACTTGTATAGGAATAAATGACTCATTCATATCAACTATATTAGGAATTTCTTTTATAGAGCTGACGACCTTGCCGTCAATTAATTCAATACCGGAAACTGGAACAGCGGTTGTTGCATAAGAACTAAATATAACTCCTGCAGGAGTAAATGCAGACACAAAGAAAAGCCAGAATAAAATACCGAATATTAATGTAAAGATTATATTCGCAAATGTGCCTGCTGCAAGGACAGCTAATTGAGGGAATTTAGCTGCTTTTTCCATATCTTTCTCATCTTGCTCCACAAAAGCAGCTAAAAAAGGCCCAAGAAAACCGAATCCTGTGGAATGAATTCTAATTTTGTTCAATCTTGCAAAGATACCATGTGCAAATTCGTGGGGAATCGCTATTATAGCTATAATTATTATCCAATAAGTAAAATAAAAAGGAGGCAGGAAATCTAGATTAAATATTTCAGGCAGATACGGAATAAGCGGAACTATAACAGGCACTTTTAGAACTTGAGCAGCAATAGGAGAGGTTATATAAAAATATGAAAACCTAATCAATATATAAGTCATAGCAATCATTAAAATATATCCTGAGATAATAACAATATATTGCGAATAATATAATGTTCTCGGGAATTTTCTACTTGTCCATTCAATGAATCTTATCCCGACTTTTGTTCTATAAAGATATAGAAGTCCCTGCCTTTGTAGATTATGCTTTCTTTTATACAAAAAAACAACAGTTACAAAAGTGAATAGAGCCAACAAAGCAAGGTCATATATAACGAATTTCGATACCATCTCTTTTATTTTTTCCTTATCTGCCTAAAGGATTTTCCCCCGCATCCAGGGCATTTTACCTTCCTTAGCATGATTCTAACCATTTGCGTCCTGACTTTCCTGCTGCAATCCTTGCAAACAAATACATTTTGAAAAAGTCTTTTTTGTGCTATTGGTATTTTTGTGGCCATTTTATCTGTTCTCTTCTAATATATACTTCCCGTAAGAATAATCTAGATTCCTACTAATTGATCCCATGTTATTGTTTATCTTTCTTATCATCTATAAAATCCTCATTATGACTTTTTTACCTTCTATATCCCAATATTCTACCTGTTTTTCAGGGGCAAGTGAACCTTTAAGCTCTTCCATGAAAACCAAGTCTATTGTTTCGTAACTTTCAAGATCCATTACAGAAGCTATTTTTTCAGAAACGCTTAATACCTGTGCCCTATGCTTTTCTACAAGAGGCACTTCAAATCTTTCTCCTCCATTAACAGCAATTACTTTTTTCTTCTCGTTAAATATACCTACTGCTTCTATTCTGCACTTACTGGCTCCATGCTTTCCAGTCTTGCTAATATCATTGGACTTTACAGTATATGGTTCTCCCTCAATTAATATAGTTGTCCCGGCTTTAGCCTGTGTAGCATCAATTAATTTTAAAACCATATTTCTCTATGATTAAAAACGTTTATAAAACTTACTAATTAGCAAGTTTTATAGATCTAAAAAATAATGCTTTTAAAAAGTCCATATACTTAGTCAAGAAGTTTCCATTTATTCTCTAATTTTATACTCTTAGTTTTTACTTCTTTTCTCTTTTTTTCAATCAAGTCTATTCCATTTTGTTCTAAGGCATAATCTACCCTACCATTATACTTTTCATCAAAATGTCTTTCTTCAATTAATTTCTTTTCTTCCATTTCACGAAGTAGTTGTTTTAGTTTTTGAATAGAGGACTTTTCATCTTCGGAATAGCCTTGAATTTTATTTAATTTGAGAAACTCTCTTATTTGTAAAAAAGTTTGAGCTGTTCCCTGTAATAAATACAATATTCCTTCAATAATTTCTTCCTTTTCCATAAGTTACTAAACAATTCAATACTTTATTAATCTTTAGTGGTCTTTCTTTAGGTTCTCATTTTTCAGGTGACTTTAACTTTACAGCCAATTAATTAAATTTTTTAGAAGAATTTTTAAACTATCTTTTTATCTCTCTATTATGGCAGAAAAAATAAACAAAAATGATTTATCAGTCATTTCTAAAAACATTGTACAAAGAAATGACTTTATAGAAATAAAATACACTGGCTATGCGAATGGAGAAATATTTGATTCTAATATAGAGGAGGACATAAAGAAATTAAATCCTAATTTTGAGCCGCAAAAAACAATAATTGCCATAGGGCATGAAATGGTTGTAAAGGGTTTAGATAATGCACTCGTGGGAAAGGAAGTTGGAAAAACTTACGAAGTAAAATTATCACCCAAAGAAAGCTTTGGTGAAAGAAAACGCGAATTAATCAAGACAATTCCATTAAAAGCATTCAAAGAGAAAAATGTTGCCCCCTATCCTGGTTTGGTTTTAACGCTTGATAATATAATAGTAAAAATAATTGCAGTATCAGGGGGGCGTGTAATTGCAGATTTTAATAATCCTTTATCAGGTAAAGAAATTGTATATAAGTTTACAATAGTAAGAAAAGTAACAGATGAAAAAGAGAAAATAGAGGCACTTTTTTTAGTGTTCTTTAAATTCATTCCAGAATATGAGATAAAAGACAAAATAATGGTAAAGGGTCCCAAAGCAATGGAAATACTTGCGGTTTATAATAATAAATTCAAAGAATTTTTAGGTAAGGAACTTGTTTTTGAAGAGAAGAAGCAGGAGGAAAAAGAAAATGAAAGTAAACAATCTATTAATTAAAAGATATTACTATCAAGCAACATAACAATACTTATAAATAACCTTCTCATAAAATTTATATGGTCTTAGATGTGTTAATACTGCCTGAAAAACCTGCTGCTACAGATATAGACAAGGAACTAGAATCTTTGCTTCAAAAGAATTCTGCCAGAATTAAAGTTGTCGGATGTGGTGGTGGTGGCGGGAATTCTGTTTCCAGAATGAAAGAAATAGGAATAAAGGGATGTGAAATAATTGCTGTAAATACAGACGCCCAGGATCTTTTGTACTCTGAAGTCGATACAAAGATTCTCATAGGCCGCGAATTAACGCATGGATTAGGTGCAGGAAGCAACCCGAAAATAGGCGAAAAAGCTGCAAAGGAGTCAGAGCAGGAAATTAGAAAAAAACTTAGTGAAAGCGATTTAGTTTTTATTACCTGTGGATTAGGAGGAGGAACAGGCACAGGAGCCTCGCCAGTTATAGCAGAAATAGCAAAAAGAGCCGGAGCATTAACGATAGGAGTTGTTACCCTTCCTTTTACAGTTGAAGGACAGAAAAGAATAGAAAATGCGCAATATGGATTAGAAAGGCTTGCTGCTATTGCTGATACTTTAATAGTAATTCCAAATGATAAATTGCTGGAAATAGCCCCAGAACTACCGATACATACTGCATTTAAAGTTGCTGATGAAATATTAACTAATTCTGTAAAAGGCATAACTGAATTAATAACTAAATCTGGTTTAGTTAATTTAGATTTTGCTGATGTAAAGGCAGTAATGTCGAATGGCGGAGTGTCTCTTATTGGGATAGGGGAATCAGACGCCCCGAATAGAGCGAAAGATGCAGTAGAAAAAGCCCTTAATAATCCCTTATTAGATGTGGATATTAGCAGTGCAACAGGAGCATTAGTAAACATAGTTGGTGGAAATGACTTATCGCTTGAAGAATATAAGCAGATAATGGAAATTATTGGAGGCAAAATATCTGCAGATGCGAAAATTATTTCAGGGGCACAAATTTCAGCAGATATGGAAAAAACAATTAAAGTCTTATTAATAGTAACAGGGGTTAAAAGTTCGCAGATTTTGGGCTCATCAACAGATATTGGCAAAGATGACGGCGATTTAGGGAGAGAATTAGGCATAGATTTTGTTGAAAAATGATAAAATAACAACTTTTAAAAAGTCTTTATTAATATAATAATCATGTGGCAGAAGTTAAAATCATTTTTAATACAGTCAAAACGTGTTTGGCATATTTTAAAAAAACCATCAGGAGATGAATTTAAGTCAATAGCCAAGGTTTCAGCAATTGGAATACTTATTATAGGAGCAGCAGGTTTTCTAATCGCTGATGCAATGAGAATCTTAAGCCGCTTGTTTACTTAGATAATAAAGGATTTTACGAATTAGAAAGTTTTAAAAACCTGATTTTAGTCCTATCCTAATCGCTAATACTACATATCAGAGCCATATTTTCTATGGGCGCAGATCATAATGTAGGAGATAAAATGAATTTAAGAACAGCACTAGAAGAATTGTTGAAAGAGAATAAACGTAAATTTATACAGAGTTTAGATTTAATTATTAATCTAAGAGGAATTGATTTAAGAAAAGAAAATATAAATCTAATTTTAAATGTCCCTCATAAAATAAAAGAAAAAAAAGTGTGCGGATTCTTTGATAAAAAATCAGATTTAGTGGATACGATAACAAAACTAGAATTTGCAAAATACAAAGATAAAAAGTTATTAAAAAACTTAATTAAACAGTATGATTTCTTTATTGCTTCTGCACCATTAATGCCTGCAGTAGCTACAACTTTTGGTAAAATACTAGGCCCAGCAGGAAAAATGCCTTCTCCCCAATTGGGAATAATTGGCCAGGAAACAACAGACGTGATAAAAAAAGAAATGGATAAAATATCACATTCAATAAAAATTAGAGTTAAAGAAGCGAGTATAAAGCTCTGTATAGGAAATGAAAAAATGAAGCTAGAAGAAGTAATGGACAATGTAAAAGCGACTTATGGCAGTATAATAAATGCTCTTCCAAAAAAGAAGGAAAATGTGAAAAATGTGATGATAAAATTAACAATGACAAAACCATTAAAGGTTGAGGTAAATTAGCATGGCAAAATTAATTTCAGTGAATCTAGAAGAGAAGAAGAAATTAGTTTCTATTTTATCTGATAAAATAAGGAATAGCAAGACTGTATTAATAGCTTCAACTAAAAATCTGCCGAGTTCCCAGTTTCATTCTATCAAAAAGAATTTAAGAGGGGAAGCAGATATAATGGTGGAAAAAAAGAGTTTAATTCTGAGGGCAATTTCTTCTATTGAAAAAGGCGCTTTGCAAAATTTAAAAAATTATATAACAGCGGATATAGCACTATTCTTCTCCAATCTTGATGCTTTTGAACTTTCCAGCTTGCTTTCAGATAATCAATCTCCTACAAAGGCGAAAACAGGAGAAATAGCCCTAGAAGATATAACAATAGAACAGGGCCCTACTGACCTTATTCCTGGACCTGCGATTTCAGAATTGTCTTCTGTTGGATTAAAAGTTGCAGTTGAAGGAGGAAAATTAGTAATAAAACATGGAGCAACAGTTGTAAGAAAAGGCGAATTAATAAAAGAAAATGTTGCAGGTGTTTTAGGGAAATTGAATATAACGCCTATGAAAGTAGGCTTTATTCCGGTTGCAGCGTACGATGCAGTTTCTGATAAAATTTATTCAAATATCAAGATAGATAAAAGGGCGGCACTTGAAGAGCTGGGAGCTTTAATTGGAAAAGCCATGGGATTTGCCATAAATATAGGATATATCTGTAAAGAAACAGTTACTTACTTTATAAAAAAAGCAGCCCTTGAGGAAAGGATAATAGAGGGTATTTTTAGTAATAAATCAAATGATCAAAACAATAAGGAGGAAGCATAATGGAATACATATACGGAGCTTTATTGCTTCATAAGCTTGGACAGCCAGTAAATGAAACCAACTTGAAAAAAGTTATACATGCAACCGGCGCGGACTTTGATGAAGCAAAAGCAAAAGTATTGATTGCAAGCCTGCAAGGCGTAGATATAGCTGCTGAATTAGCAAATGCAAACATAATAGCTGCAGCTCCGGCAACAGCTGGCGCCGCTCAAGCAGAGAAGAAGGAAGAAAAGAAAGAAGAAAAGCCTTCAGAATCTGCAGCTGGTTTGAGCGCACTCTTTGGATAAATTTTTTTATTTTTAATTCGGAGAGTTTTTTCTAGTTGGAGAAATATTCTTAAGAATTCGCTCTATAGGGTTTTTTAATTTTCAAACACAAGATTTATATAATTCTCAGCCTGCTTATAAAAATGAAGGACAAAAGAGGCATATTATTCACGCTATTGTTATTCTTATTATTTTTTCTATTAATAGTCATAGGCATTCTTTATATAAAAATAAGATTGAGCGGCTTAGAATTTAAAACAGGAAATGTAATTGTAAAATTAGATTATGAAAAAGAAAATGAAAAACAGGAAACTAAAGATAGAGCAATTGAAGAGCTAAAAACAAACTATACAAATCTCTCTTCGGATAATTCAAATTATAGTACAACGTATCAAAACATAACATTAGACTAACTAAATATTTTTAAGTACAGACTGTCTAGCAAAAAAATGGATGATGAAGAAAAGAGGATGAAAATGGCAATAATTTCAGGGGCAGCCCATGCGCTTAGATTTAAAGAAAACAATCCAAGATTAACTGAGCAGGAAATAATTCAGTATGTGGCTAGTGAAGTCAACCATATTTTGGAAAAAATAGATGAAGAGATATAAGCAAAACCTTTATAATATAATTTCTTTGTTATTAGTTAATGCGGGGATAGCGAAGTGGTCAAACGCGCAAGACTTAAGATGTCGCTTTTTCGCTAGAAGAAGCAGCCTAACAAGATGCATAAGTTATCTTGTGGCTTAGTGCCTTCGTAGGTTCGAATCCTACTCCCCGCATATTTTATAAATCCCTGCCTCCTTTAAATAATATGAGAAAGGGGGCATTGGCATTATTTATAATATTAATCTCTTTAGCATTTGCATCAGCAAAGGCTAGTTGTTCAGATGGAAGCAAGGTGAATTTTGATCAAAATGAGGTTGACGTTGGTTCAGCAAAGACAATAAATGGCATAGGCATTGGACTGACTAGAACAGAAGAAAGAGTATTTTATAGAAGAATTATTGCAGATTTAATTATTGATGCACGGCGTGTTGAGCTTTCGAACAATTCAAATTCAGAAAAAATAGATCTTTTAGGAGGGAGTTATACTGTAAGCTTAGGAAATGTAACAGAAACAACTGCGAAGATTATAATAGAAGGAGAGACAAAAAACCTGGAAGAAGGAACAGTGGATACTATAAAAGGATTATTTATTATGCTTTCTAGTGCAGGTTTATCAAATGACGCGTTAACATCTATAGCTAAATTAATAGTTGGAACTAAGCAAATATCTCTTTCCAATGACTTACATCCTGCAGAAAAAATATCTTTTGGAAATACAACGTATCTTGTAGAACTGACATCTGCTTCTGATTCAAATGCTTTTATTACAGTAAGTATATGCAAAACAGGCGAGATATTATATGAGAACTTAGCAAATAAAACAAACGAGATTAGCAATCAAACATCTAATGCAAGCGTAATAAATGAGACAATAATGAATAGGTCAACTGATAATGAAGAGAATAATACAGAAAATCAAAGTTCAAAGCAGGTAACTGTTGCAGAAATGCAAGAAAGGCTAAGAAAATTAAATGAATCTCAATCAAATGAAACTAATGAATCAGGAGCAATAATAGAAAAACAAGGAGAGAAGACAGGATTTTTTAGAAGGATATGGAATTGGATAAAGGGGCTGTTTAGTTAAAAATTCTATTGAAATTGTAATGCATATCAATATTCCTATGAATAAAAAAATAGACTTTTAATAGTTTAGCTTTGATAAATTGCATTTCTATGCTTCCTCTTTTTATCATATATTTTTACCATATCCTCTAAAGCATCTTGATAGTCTCTTCCTATTTCAAAGAATTCTTTTCTGCAATCTTTCAAAAAAACCTGGACTTTTTTTATTCTGCTATTCTGTACAATAATCTTGCTATAATCTTTTCCAGATAATGCAAAAAGATATTCTTCGCTCAGAATCTTTCCCACACTGCACATATTATCTAGTCCAAGAACAGCCTCACGTTCTAGCACTAAAAGCGAGCCAGCGATAAGTTCCTGCCCATCTTCATTTTGCATAGAATTAAAAAGAATCTGGGGGCAGTGATAATGAAAGATTTTAATCCTTTTTTCATCATCTCCCCATTCTAATATCGGATCTTTATAAGAAGTTATAGTTATTTTATAGATAAGATCTGTTTGTGGAATTCCTAATTTCTTTGCACAGGATACGTAAAAATCAAAAGGGTGTTCCAATACCATAAGAGGATTTGATATTTAGTCTTTTTAACAATTTCTGTATTACCCAACCATAGATTATTTTTCCTTAACCTTAACCTTGTTTAAAGGAACCATTTGCTCCCAGCTTTGAGAGAACATTTGTTCTATTACTTGGGAAAAAAATTCGCTTGATAGCCACACTCCCACATCATAATTCGGATGCACCTTTTTGTCATCCAAAAGCATAAACAATAATTGTCCAGAATCAACAATAGTAAACCGCCCTTTCAAGCCAGCTTGACTGCTGTCTCTTACATCCGCTACTTTAGAAAGATCTTTAGCCACTTTATAATTTTCTGATACAATAGGGGCAGCAATCTTTATATTAACTCCTCTTTTCTTTGCCTTTTCAAATGCAGGCAGCAAAGCTTCAAATTTCCTGTTTAAACCTTCAGCTGTGGTTACAATAGTAACTCCCTTTTCAGCAGATCTTACCATCATATCAAGATGATTATAAACATTTTGTCTTCCCCGTAAACTTCCAGATAAATCAGAAGGCTCGATAAATTTAATTCCATTTGTATAAAGAGAATTTAATTCGCCCAGTACTTCATCATTCTTAAGCTGTTCCAATCGCTTTGTCTTATTCTGCGCATCAACTACAAGATTTCTTTTGACTCTTTCTACAACCTCATCTGGCTTTAATGCAACAAATTTAATAGGTTTGCCTAAACGCATAATAACAAATCCTTTTTTTTCCAATGATTCTAGTATGTCATATGTCCTGCTTCTTGGGACATCAGAAATATTGCTTAGCTCACCAGCAGTAGAAACGCCTCGAGAAAGCAGAGCAGTCCAGACCTTTGCCTCATACAAATTGAGGTCAAAGATTTTCCTTAGTCTACTCAAAAATTCATCTTTTATTATCATAATTTAGTGACCTCTTTAGAAAATAAAATATCCATACTATTTAAATCTTTTCAAACTGTGCCCCTCAATAATTACAAAAATGAATAGTAACTTTTCTGCCTTTTATCTCAAATTCAAATGTTTTTTTATCCAGCCCAGTAGCAAACTTTATCTTTCTAGTGTGTGTTCTTTCATTTAGAAATTTAATATTATCTTCTATAACTTTTTTCATATAGTCATCTGTTACTATCTCGATATCTACAAGGTCGCCCTTTTTCAATCCAGCATTTTTTCTGGCTGCTTGAATATGTCTTGCAAACTCTCTGGCATGCCCTTCTGCTTCAAGTTCAGGAGTTAGTTTAGTATCAAGTTCAACATTTATTTCATTACTAATCTCAAGTCCTATATTCTTCACATTTAATTGTCGCATAATTATTTCTTTCATCTCAACATTGAGATTTATTTCCTTTGGAACTTTCAAAATTACTTTAGATAAGGGCCATTTTAGTCCTATCTGGGCTTTATCTCTTTCAGCCAATCCCCTTTCTATAATTTCAAATGCAATCTTAAACTGCTTTTCAAGATTTTTGTTTATTTTCTTTTCATTGAATTTTGGCCAGTCAGATAAATGTACAGATTCTTTTTTTACAGTTTTTTTCGCTCTTAATTCCTGCCAGATTTTTTCTGTGACAAAAGGCACAATTGGAGCGCACATTTTAATTAGACCAGTATAGGCCTCTATTAACACATTATTAACGGCTTCATCGTCATTTGCTAGTCTATCTCTTACCAGTTGTATATATCCTCTGCTTAGATCACTAAGCCAGAAGTTTTGCAGCTCTCTACTTGCATTATGAGGATGCAAATTTTCTAAATCATCTGTTGCTTTTTTTATTAAAGAATTGAATTTACTTATTATCCATTTATCCTCTATAAAATATTTACCTGGCTTATTTGTTCTTCTTATCAGCTTGCTTATATTATACAATATACTCAAGTTATTTTTAGGTTCTTTTGCCACATTAAATCCAAATCTCAATTCTTGGGCAGGATTTTGCAAGCAATATAATAATCTCATAATATCTGCTCCTATTTTTTCAACAGCCTCATCAAACCATATAGCGTTGCCTTTACTTTTATGCATTTCTTCTCCTTTTTCATCTTTTAATGTCTCATATCCTAAAACAGACTTAAAGGGAGACCTGTCTGTTAAAGCAATACTAGCCCACATTAATGCATTAAACCATCCTCTATACTGTCCAGGCATATTTTCGCATATGAAATCAGCAGGGAACCATCCTTCCCAATATTTTTTATTATTGAGATAATTTAATGTGGAAAAAGGAACAATCCCTGCATCAAGCCATGCGTCCCCCACATCAGGGATTCTTGAGATTTCTTTTCCACATTTCCCGCATTTTATTTTTATTTCATCAATCCAAGGCCTATGTATCTCTGGAAGTGAATCAACTTTCTTTTTATCAATAGCTTTTTTTCTTAATTCCTCGATAGTTCCAAAAACTTGAATGTTGCCACATTCACATTCCCAAATCGGAAGAGGCAAACCCCAATATCTTTTCCTGGAAATGAGCCAGTCTCCCATATTCTTAAACCATTCTTCTTGTCTTATCTTTCCATATTCAGGATACCATTCCACTTTTTTATTTTCAGCAATAAGTTTCTTTTTCATTTCAGAACATTTTACATACCATTCATCAACAAGCCTGAAGACTAATTCGCTTCCGCATCTCCAGCAATGCGGATATCTGTGTTTATATCTCGCTGTTTTATATAAAAATCTCCTCTGCTCAAGATCTTCTAAAACCTCTTTATTT
This sequence comes from Candidatus Woesearchaeota archaeon, assembly GCA_964362915.1. Classification (GTDB taxonomy): domain Archaea; phylum Nanobdellota; class Nanobdellia; order Pacearchaeales; family GW2011-AR1; genus JAUSIK01. The sequence goes on from CAYIGH010000007.1 coordinate 14,482, forward strand.
ACATCAGAATATTTTTTTAAACTGAATTCCCCATATCCTTCTTTATATATTCCTGCTTCGTTTAAAGGAGAAATGGCTGGGAGGCCCTCTTTCTTTCCCAGATTAAAGTCCTCTGTGCCGCACCCAGGAGCTATATGTACTATGCCTGTTCCCTCTTCTTCAGAAGCCAAGTCCCATAAAACGACTCTATGAGAAGACTTAAACTGAGCTTCTAGGCCCTTATAAGGCATGATATATTCTATTCCCTTTAAAGCAGCGCCTTTTTTGGTCTCAAGTATCTTATATTCTCCTTCTAACTCAACAACTCTTTTTTCAGCAAGCCAGTATTTAGCTCCCTGATTTTCAACTTTAACATATTTTATTTTTGAATTAACAGCGATAGCAACATTGGCAGGCACTGTCCAAGGAGTTGTTGTGAATATTAAAAAATATTCATCTGGTTTTTCTTTTAAAGGGAACTGCATAAACAATGCTGTATGGAGCACTTCTTTATAACCCTCAGTCACAATATCATGTTTAGAACTTGCAGTTCCGCATCTCCAGCACCAAGGAACCGCATCCTTTCCTTTGTACAACCATCCTTTCTCAAAATATTTTTTCAATAAATGCCAATTATGAAGATTGTTATTATCAGACATAGTATAATAACTATTTTTCCAATCCATCCATTGACCTAATTTGATAGATTGGTCTCTTTGTATCTTAGAAAACTTCTCTACTCTCTTTCTGCAAGCCTTAACAAAGTTCAATATTCCGAATTTTTCTATATCTTCCTTGCTCTCAAGTCCTAAATCTTTTTCCTCTTCTCTTTCCACCCATAATCCCTGGCAATCAAAACCATTTTGAAATCTTTGATCAAAACCCTGCATGGCCTTAAATCTCTGGAATAAATCTTTGTAAGTTCTTCCCCAAGCATGATGCACTCCCATCGGGTTATTAGCAGTAATAGGTCCGTCGATAAAGCTCCATCTCTTCTTCCCCCTATTTTTCTTTCTAAGTTTATCAAATGTCTTGTTCTTCCTCCAAAATTCCAGGATTTCCTTTTCTGTTTGTTGTGGATTATACATAACTACTCCTATATTACCTAAAGAATTAAAAATTTATATTTAAACCTTTTTAATCCATTTTTTATCATAGCTTTTCATCAAACTTATAGCACTCACAATTACTATAAAAGCCGTACTAAGACTTATGTATATTCTATCAAAAAAATAGAATATTATCCCAATTAGTATAGATATAATTATCAAAATTTTGAACCACATCCTTCCTGCAACAAGCTCATCTCTCGCTAACCATGCTATTAAATATCCTGCGGGAATTCCTAAAATTAAGATAATTATTTCAATTAACATTTATCTTCTATTATCTTATCCTCTTTATCTATATTTTCATTAAAAAAACCAATTCCTAATATCTTGGCTAATTCATCTATTTGACTATTACTTAATTCTTCAAGTTCATTATATAATTCATTACTAATATCTATGCTCCCCATTAGATAAACTATTTAATTAACTATTAAATATCTTTGCTTTCCAAATCAGCTAAAGAAAAATTCCCCATCTAATTTTTCAGCATTCACAGCAATATCACTCATAGAAATAATTCCAACAAGACGTTTTTTTTCATCTATTACAGGAAGCCTTTTTACTTTATTTTCCTTCATAACTTTCAGACAATCTTCTATGTTATCTTCAGCTGAAACAGTTATAACATTCTTAGACATAATTTGCGAAATCTTTTTATTTTTCCCATAATTTCTTAATAAGTCTCCTTCTGTAATAATGCCTTTTACTTTTCCCCTGATAACAAATAATAAACCCCCTATATTTTTTTCAGACATAATTTTTGCAGCATCAGCTAAACTAATGTCTTTATCAACAACATAAGGCGTTTTCATCAGCTCTTTTATCTGCATAAATATGAAAATAGAAGCAAATATTTAAATTGAACGGTCAAGCTAATTTATCAATTTCTTCTGCAACATCAAAGTCCCTTAAAGTAAGCCCCCTTGCTTCATGAGTTGTTAAAGTCATTCTAACTATATTGTAATTTATTAAAACAATAGGATGATGGTTGTGTTTGTCAGCTATTTCCGCGATCTTATTAACAAACTCAATAGACTCTTTAAAATTTCTAAAAACCTTGTCTTTGACAATGGAATTTCCATCAAGTGCCCAATTTCTAAGTTTAGACATTCTTTCGTTAATAGTTGAAAGCGGCAGCATATTATAGGACATTATATTAATTAATAAGCATTTCTATGCCTCTAATTTATCCTCTTTCCGTTCTCAAAAACAACCATTTTTCTTTTTTTCAGTTCCTCAAAAAACGGTTCTGGCGGTACAATTGATTCTGGGGCAAAACTTCCTCTTTCTTTTATTATTTCCTTTTTTATCATCTGCGCTATAATGCTGGCAGGCATGCCGGTATCAATATTACATCCTGCATCCTCCCAGCCGTCGATTGTAGGCACAAGGCATTGCATTCTAGTAATTTTATTTTTTCTATTTTTTTTCCCTATAATTTTTACCCAAAGGTCTTCCTTCTCTTTATAACCCTCTGGGATCTTCAATCTTTTTAATGTTTCAGTCAGTACATCAATGGGCCTGACCTTTATACCGTTAATAATAACTTCTTCCTTGCTTCCCAAGCCTAATTCAATAAAATCCATTATTCTGTTAAAAGAATGCAGAGGAAAACCTGCATAAAATCTGACATTTTTTAGGCCTTTTCCATTTAAGTAATGGTAGAATGTATAAGTCTCAGGATGCCTCACATAAAAGCTTTTCTGATTTCCTACGAATTTATCATTTGAATTTCTTATAGAGCTTATTGGCCTTATTTTTGTAAATCTGCAATTTTCAATATTTGTTGCAGGCTCTGTGAATTCTTCTATAATGCTTTGAATCGAAAAAGGAACAACGAATTTCTTTATATTAGAATTCCAATCAAAACCAACTTCTATTGTTTCAATTTTGTCGAAATCCTTTGCAGCGTATTTTAGCATAACATTTCCAATGCCAGGAACAGAGCCGCAGCCAGTTATATGTGTGAGTTTTCTTCTTTTTAATTTAGAATCTAACTTTAGTTGTTTTTTTGTCATTGGAATTTCAGATCCAAGATCTAAGCTGTGAGCTCTTGCTTCTATACATGATTCTAAGGCGTTCAAATTCCAATCGCCTTCTGCGCAATTTACCACTACATCTGCCCCAGAACTTTTTATAACATCACACGCATTTTCTTTATTTTTTAAATCAACATATTTAAATTCTGTTTTATTATATTTTTTTAGTAATCTTTCTATTCTCTTTTTATCCCTGCCGCATAATAATACAGAATACCCTGTCTCCAATAAATCTCTAGATACGATTCTACCCTGCATTCCTGTAGCTCCTAAAACAACAAAATCATATTTCATTTGATTCTTTTTGATGTATTAATAATACATCATATCTTTAAAAATCTAGCTATACAACGAAGGAACTTTCTATTTTTTCTATGAGGTCTATAAAACTAAACAAAAAGATATTACGCCCCGACCATAAGCTGCAGAGTTTTAAATCTGACCGCTTTGATTAAACTTTTTCATTGCCTGTTCAAGGATTATTTGAGGAGCGAATCCTTTTCTACTGCAGACTTTCATAAATTCATCAAATATAGCCTGATCTACCATATACTCCAGCTTTCTTTTCTTTGCGCCAGGTGGTGTCGCCGCCATCCTATATCCAGATGGGATGCCTATATAAAGTTTCTTAGGACGAGATACTTATTCAGATATTATTCTTTAGAAACTTTAGAAGCTTTTGGCCCTTTTTCGCCTTGTTCTATTTCGAATGTGACTGAATCGCCTTCACCAATAGATACTCCGTCTTTAAGTCCAGTAGTATGGACGAAATATTCTTTTCCATCTTCACCGGCTATAAATCCAAATCCTTTCATTTCGTTGAAAAATTTTACTTTACCTTTCATTTATATACCTCCTGTATTTATTTATCATCAGAATCTTCCTCTATTTCCTCTTCCGAGTCTTCATCGTCTTCTTGAAAATCTTCCTCTGATTCATCTCCAACATCAATCTCTAAATTTTCTATGACCTTAAGTATTCTATCAAGTTTTGCATTAATTTGGGCAAATTGCTCCGAAGAAGCTTCTGATCTTGGTACTCCATCTAGGTTTCGCGGATTATTTTGTTTGAAGCAGTCGTCACAATAAACAGGTTTACTTCCTGTTGGCTTAAATGGAACCTGACATTTCTTTCCGCATTTACTGCAAGTAGCATCATACATCTTATCAGATCTTCCAGAATCTTGGTCTCCGCCAAATTTTCCTCTCCCTCCAAATCTAAATCTTGAGCCATGGTTACCACTAGATCTGCCTCTAAATCCGTCTCTTCTATTTGATCTAAAATTTCCCATATTTAACTATTCAAATGTTGGCTTATAAATCTTTAGGATTACGCCCGGATCAGGAATCGAACCTGGAGATCCCTAAGGAAACACGCCGGAGCCAGGATTCGAACCTGGGAATCCTTGCGGAAACGAGTTCTCCAAACTCGCGGAGTAACCGCTGTCCCACTCCGGCATAATTTGAATTAATAATAAGTCATTATAAACCTAGTGTTTTCTCTCTTTCCAAGAATTATAAAAAGGATCAAAAACATTTCTAACTCTTTCTGCCACTTCATCTACAGAACCTCGCCCATTAATCTCAGCAACATCCCCAAATAAATTTTTTGCATCTTCTCTGGAAATCAAACTTTTATAATAACTGGCCAGATTTCTCTGAAATTTCCAATCTTCGAACTTTTCTTTAACTCCTCTCTTTGACAGTCTCTCAATAGCATCCTCTACAGGGACATCAATAAAAATATTTAAATCAGGAGTTATGATTTTATTATACTCGTGCATTTTTAATAATTTATATAAATCAACTCCTTGCGTCCATTGATATGCACAAGTTGAGAGTTTAAATCTGTCACATAAAACAAAATAACCCTTGCTTAGAAATTCATCAATTTCTTCAGAATGATTTATCCTATCATCAATATATAATCTTGCCATTTTAATCCCATCAGAATAAGCATCCTTATCTTCAGCCAGTTTTTTCTTTATCTCCTTACTTTTCCAGGGTTCATGGGTCTTTACAATATCTTGATATTTGTCAAGATTTTCTATGCGCTTAATAAGTTCAATCAATTGGGTACTCTTGCCAGAACCATCAACCCCCTCAAAAATAATAAACATCCCCTTTTTTTGTTCCATTTTTTATTTTACTAATTTTCCTATTTAACTATAGTTCAATTCTAATATATACATTCTACTATAATATTTGTTTTAATAAAATAGCAGAAGAAATATTCAAGAATAAGAGAGAAAGAAGTGATTTTATACAAAAATGGGAAAAATTTAAGGAATAAATTCTTTGAATATTTAATATGAAAAACGATGAATTTATAAACTATTTTCTTCTTTTTATTAACATGAAAAAGAGAGAAAAGAGGGTGAGAAGTTTTTCTCAGAAAAATTCCTTTTTATTTCTTTTTATAGTCATTGCTCTTCTTATCTTTCTTTTAGTTTTTTTTATTAATGAGTTTTTTTTGAAAGGGTTTACAGGGGGGCAGGTGCAAGGGTCTCCATGCACTGATGCAGACGGAGATGGCTATGGAGTTAGATGTTTGTTAGGAGCAGATTGCAACGACGGAAATAATGCAATACATCCCGGCGTGACTGAAGTGTGCGGAGACGGAAAGGATAATGATTGTGACGGACTTTCTTATAACACCTGTTATTATGTTGATGGAGTCAATGGAAATGATGCAAATAATGGGCTAAGTTTAAGCACAGCATGGAGGACAATAGATAAGGCAGACAGCGCGCTTCTTGCAGGAAATGCTGTTCTTATAAGAGCAGGAACATACAGCCAGAGTATAAGCCCCTTAAACAATGGAAATTCTGGAAACCCTATTATATACGCTCCTTATAATAAAGAAAAAGTCACCATTACACAAAAGGCGGATTTTGCTGGCAAGAGCTATATTGCAGTTAAAGGGCTGCGTTTCTTTTCAACAGGAAGCAGATGGGTGACAATTAATTCTCTTTCGCATCATATAGAATTTCTGGATAATTATTTTAATTCTTCTTTTGACACGAATGATCCCTCTATCAGTTATACAGGTTTCTATACTGATGGTAGTTATATTATTATAAGAAACAATTTCTTTGAGAAATGGTGGGGAGGAGACATGGTTAGTACAGGCATTCCATCTCATCACATCCTCTTCGAGAATAATGATCTTTCTCAGAACACAGCCGCTCATGCTTCACTTCACTTTAGAGGAACAGATTCAATAATAAGAAATAATTACATTCATAATCCATGGGAGCGCGCTGTTGAGATGGTGAGAGTAGATTATCAGAAAGGGGAGCGTATTTTAATGGAAAACAATGTTATTGTAGATAATGACTGGGATAGAATTGGTTTTAATCCAAGCATTGGTAGCGAAAGGGGATCTGGCGAAACTGTGCGATATAATGTTTTGAGAAGCATTTTAAGGAACAATATCATTATTGGAAATAATTTAGGAAAGAATTACGCATATAGTGGCGTTGTTCATTTTTCAGTTTATCCTGGCTCTTATGATTATGAAAAAATACGCATGTATCATAACACGCTTTATAGAAATAGATTGAATGGCATAACTTTTGGTAGAAATGCAGGTCTGGACCCCTCTATTATTAACACTGCTGATAATAGGCATAAGAATAACATTATTTCTGAAACTGAAAATTATTCAATATACGTGGATAATTCTGGAATTGACTGGAGGACGTATCTTTTTGAGAGGAATATCATATCTGACACTAAAAAAACAGGAACAGTCTATATCAATGATTTGTCTAACAGGATAAGAACTGTTGCTTCTCTTGAAAATGAATTTCCGAATGTATTTAAGAACAATATCGTGAATAAACCCTTGTTTGTTAGAGAAAGTATATTGGACGAAGCAGAAGCCCGCCCTCAGAATTTTAGATTGAGTAATTTATCTGATTTCTTTGATGCGTATACTTTAACCTCGGCAAGCCCTGGAAAAGGCCAGGGAACTCATCTTGCAAGTGTAACGGTCTCTGGAACAGGCACGAGAATTACATTGGATGATGCTCTTTATTTTTCAGATGGATTTGGAATGATTGATGGAGATGCTCTTATTATTGGAAATGATTTAATTAAAGTTATAAAACTTGTTGATGATACGAGAATAGATGTTAATCGTTCTATTACAGTTCAGTCAGGGGACAAAGTATATTTAGCTTTAAGTGGAAGCAGTCCTGATATAGGAGTTTATGGAATATCTCAGCCACTACAACCTACTTCTTGCACTGATGCAGACGGCGATGGATATGGAATTGGATGTTTGTTAGGAGCAGATTGCAACGACGGAAATAATGCAATTCATCCTAGTGCGACAGAAATTTGCGGGAATGGGATTGATGAGAATTGCGATGGAGCTGATACTCCTTGTTCTGGAAGTGGTGTACCTCAATGGAGTGTTTTTGAGATAATTTTGACGGCAAATGCAAAGAATAGTAATCCATATCTTAATGGTCCGACGGTAACAGCAACTTTTACAGGTCCTGGTGGTGTGACAAAGACAGTGAAGGGATTTTGGGATGGGAATAATGCGAATGGGAATAATATTTTTAAGATTAGATTTGCTCCCACATTAGAAGGCACTTGGACTTATACAACTTCTTCCTCTGATTCTGGCTTAAACGGGAAGTCAGGAAGTATAAATGTTATTGCTCCCCAATCAGGGAATCAAGGATTTTTGCGTTTTGATCCTACTCAACCCTATGATTTTGTTTTCGATTCGGGAGATCATTACTTTATGTTTGGACAGACCTACACTGGGCTCATCAATAACGCAAGAGCAGGCAATAATTGGAAAACCGCAGTTGATAACAGCAAAGCGCACAGTATGAACAAAGTAAGAATGCTGGTGATTCCGTGGGAGCCTACTAATTATCCTCAATCCCTGCCTTTTCTCAATGGCAACCACGATCTGCTTAATCTCGCTCATTGGCAAAAATTCGATGAGGTTATCCAATATCTTGATTCCAAAGATATGATTGCAGAGATTATTTTATTTGCTGATCCGCCTGCACCTGCTTTTGGCACCCAAACTCAGGATGAGAGGTATGCAAGGTATGCAATTGCACGATTTGCAGCCTATCCCAACGTGATTTGGACGTTAAGTCATGAATGGGAATATACCTGTGATAATTCAAATACTCCTGAAGATTCTTGCGTGAGCTATTGGGAGGGAATGGGAAATCTCGTAAGGAATGAGGATCCATGGAGCAAAGAAGGGAATAAGCTGAGATTATTGTCTACTCATCAAAGAACAAGGATTGACTTTGCATGGTTTAATTCTAACTGGCCAGGCCATGCTGTTATTCAATATGGAATTCGCAATGGACAGTACACTTATGGCGATCAGTGGGGAAATGCAGGAATTCTTTACAATGTTGATTTAAGGAATACTAAAAAGCTTCCTGTGGCGAATGACGAATATGGGTATATTGGCACTTTTAATAATATTGGAGGAAGTGATGACAGAAAAGATCATAGGAATATTATTTGGGGTATTTATGCTGGAGGGGGTTTTGGAACATTTGGAGATTACCGCGTGTTTGATGGCGAAGAGGTGGTTCACTCTGCTGATTGGCATGATGCAGTAGAATACGATGATGTAAAAAAAATGGTTGATTTCTTTCTTGTAAAGAATATTCCTTATTGGCAGATGACGAGCAAGAATTCTGTTGTGACAAGTGGTAGTAGAGTCTATGCTTTGGGAAAAGACAGTTCTGTCTATGTAGTATATGCAGCGAATGGAGGGAGTTTTACGATTAATATTCCTGCTCCAACTTCAGGAGCGTATAAGGTTACACAATATAATCCTCGAGATGGAACAGAAACTTCTTTGCCAGATTATTCAGGAGGCTCAAAAAGCTATAGTTTTGATTCTAATGATTGGGTGCTTCTCATTCAGGCTCCTTCTGCCTGTACTGATATCGACGGCGACGGATATGGAATTGGATGTTCCTTAGGAGCAGATTGCAACGATGGAAATAGCGCAATACATCCCGGAGCTTTGGAGATATGCGGAGATGAAGTTGATAATAATTGCGTCAATGGAGTTGATGAAGGATGCACTTCTTTCAGTGGCTGTTTGAGCAAGGATCCTGCACTTGCCTTATACTTTTCATTTAATGACAGCACTGCAACTGATTTGTCCGGAAATGGAAACAACGGAGTGATTAGTGGTGCTACTCCTGTATCAGGAAGAATTGGAACTGGATTTAGTTTTGATGGGGGAAATGATTATATTAATGCGGGTTCTGCAACAGCACTTGACAATATGGGTGCAGTCACTGTGACTGCATGGGTCTACCCTCGAACTTGCGGCGGGGGCAATAATGGAAGAATTATCAATAAGGCAGCTGGTTCGCCTATTGCAAATGGATGGGTCTTTGACATGGGATGCGATAGTATTCCTAGTTCATTAGAGTTTTATGTTACTTATAGCGGGACTGACCTTTATGCACGTTCTGCAGCAAATAGCATTACTTTAAATGCATGGAATTTTGTTGCTGTGACATGGAATGGAGCTTCTGCTGGAAATGCAGTTAGACTTTATATTAATGGAATAGATGCTCCTGCAACGACACAGAATCCAACACTTTCACGGGAAACAGATTCTGCACAATCGCTTTGGGTTGGGAATGCGCCTGCTCTTACACGAACGTTTAATGGAACTATTGACGAAGTGCTTGTCTTTAATAGGGTTCTTAATTCTACTGAGATTTCTAGTATCTATAATAATAAGTTATGTCCATCACCAGCGACTTGCACAGATGCAGATGGCGACGGATATGGAATTGGATGTTCCTTAGGAGCAGATTGCAACGATGGAAATAGCGCAATACATCCCGGAGCTTTAGAGGTTTGCGATGGAAGAGACAATGATTGTGATTCTTTGATTGACGAAGGATGTGTAGGTGAGAATAGAACAGTTATAGACAATCTTGATGCAGGATTTAGCACTGTTGGGACATGGAGCACTTCTGCTGGAATAAATCCTTATGGAGCAGATTCTCTTTTCTCAAGAACTTCTGGAGATAGCGCCACATGGACAGCGACGCTTAATCCTGGCATTTATCAAGTGTATACATGGTGGACGTATTGGGATTCGCGATCGCAAAATGCTCCTTATTTTATTTATAATGGGAATACACAGTTGGGTGTTGTGAGAGTGAATCAGAGAGATATTGCCCTCGCAAGCAAGTGGAATCTTTTTGGGAATTATACCTTTGACCAGGCTGCAAAGGTTGTCTTGAATGTTGAGAGCAATGACAGCTATAACGCTGATGCAGTTCGCTTTGTGAAAGTTGGAGATCTTCCTCCTGCTTGTACCCCCTCTTTAGAAATCTGCGATGGAAAAGACAATGACTGTGACTCACAAGTTGATGAGGGAGTTACAAAGACATTCTATATAGATGCAGATGGTGATACTTATGGAGCTGGCTCTGGAATACAGGCATGCACTGCTCCTGCTGGTTATGTTGCTAATAATCTTGATTGCAATGATGGAAATGCAAACCTTTCACTCTTGAAATCTTGCAGTTATAACGGAAATAGCTGCGGCGGTTATCAGTTATGTGTTGCATCTTGTCCTGTGCCTCCTCCTGAGATTTGCGGGAATGGAATAGATGAGAATTGCGATGGAACAGATGCATTTTGTACAGGTATTGCTCCGACGCTTACTGTTTTCCTGCCAGAAGAGGGAAAGAGATATAAGAATCAACTTGTGCCACTAAGGTACACTGCAAAAGATGCCTCAAACTGCTGGTATGTGCTTAATGGAGTGCGCAAGCAGGCTGCTTGTGCAGTAAGCACTTCTTTAGACCTTTCCTCTGGAACATATCTTCTCCAGGTTTTTGCCAATAATAGTTTTGGGCAGAAGAGTGAGCAGAGAAATTTCAGAGTTCTCTTGACGAGAAAATATAAAATTGATGGCAATTCTTTTATTGAAAGAGGAAGTTTTGGTTTGCTTGAGGAATATACTGATGCACAACTGGGAAGTGTTCAATCTTTGTCTATATCTCTTCCTAGTGTAGGAGAAATAGAGTGGCTTGAGCCTGTAGATCTTACTAAGGATGCTAATAGAGTTACATCTGTTATTAATTTTGAGGGAAATGTTAATATATCTTACAATAGAATTGAAGTGAAGAGTAATGTGATGCCTTCGCTTAATAAGAGAGCACGCATTACATTCTATGGCCTTCAATTCAGCAATCCTCGTATCTTAAAAGATGGAGATGTATGTTATGCTTGCATTATTGAGAGTTATGCTGGTAAAAAGCTTGTCTTTAGTGTTCCTGGATTTTCTCTCTATCAAGCAGAGGAAACGCCTCAATCTCCTAGTGGCGAAGGTGTTGATGATGTGATTGGCGGGGATGATTTTGATGGTAATGAAGATCTTCTTAACGAGGATGAGGGAGTTCCTGTTTCAGAAACTCTTCAGGATAATTACTATCTTACTATTGCTAGTGTGGTGATTGTTTTCATCTTAGTCCTTATTGGGGTTATTGTTCTTTTCTTTATGATGAAGAAGAGAGAGTGAGTCTTGGTTTTTATGATCTATTTGCGCAGTCAATTTTTTATGAAGCCTTTCTTCTTTAGGCATCTTTTTTAATAGTTTTTTTCTTTTCTCTTCTCCATCGGCAGATTTATAAATTTTTATCTATTCTGGAAGGGATGAAAAGAGGTTGGATACTTTTATATTTTGTGATGCTTCTTGCGTTTCCTGTTTCTGCCCAAGACTTTCCGAATGACGAATCCTGTTTGCAGCCAGAGCCAGGAGGGTTAATTCTGAAAGGAGATGCGAACCAAGATGGTTTTTTGGGAATGTCTGATGCGATTTATCTTTTGGATTACTTGTTTCGAGGAGGTCCTGCACCTCAATGCAAAAGCCAAGCAGATACGAATGGCGATGGAGCTCTTGATATTACTGATGCTATTGTTCTTTTGCGCTATCTTTTTGTTGGAGACAGGGAGCCTGCTGAGATTGATGTATCTCCTTATCTTGCCATGCCTTCTGAGGTGAGCCTTACATTGCAAGGACCTGCTGTTTTTGGCAGTTGGTTTACTCTTAACTTTCAGAGAGATGTTATTTTCTGCAGATCTGATGCTCAGCCTACTTCTTATGAAGGAAATCCTATTGAGTTACTGTCTTTTAGAGGGGCAGGAGATAATCTTATCTTTGGTTTTGGAGATCGTCTTGAAACTGTTTTTTCATTAGAGAAAACACCTCCTGGAGAATATAATGTAAGGACGACCTGCGAAGATGTTGCTGGCAATAAAGGTGAGACCTTAACTCATTTAATTATTAATTCTCCTGATGAAGACGGCGATGGAATTCCTGATGGAGATGGGTATTGTAATGCAGGTGTAGATCAGTGCTGTGTAAGAGGGATTGATCCTGAAACAGGAGAAAAAACCGAGGATTATTTAACAGCATGCATTGAAAATCCACCTGGGGGTCCAAGGGGGGATCTTTGTAAGATGCGGGGTAATTTAGGAGGAGACTTTAGTCCTGCAGATGCGGATGTTTGTAATAAACAGAATGATAACGAGCAAGGCGGTGGAGCAACTCTAACACTCCCTGAAACTTCGCCATCACCTTCGCCTTCTCCTGAAGCTTATTGTAGGGTGAAATGCGCAACTGTATTTTATGGGCAAGGACAGGCAAACTGCAAAGGTGAGAAAGTATCACTTAGCAGTATTCAACTGAAGAATCCTCTTCCTGGCAAGGATTTTTATAATGAGGGCGCTTCAGCATGGAGAGGAGAGCCCGGGGTTGGAGGAAGTACAGGCACTAGAAAAATAGATATTACCTTCCATATAGGTACAATAGAGATGACAGGCCCACGTACATTCTTTGTTACAGGAAATGCCTTTGTTGTATTTGCAAAATATATTCCTGTTGATAAAAATGGAAAAGAAATTGAGGGAGGTAATCTTATTGATGGCAAAAAGTGTAGAGAATATCAGTTTGTTCAGGGAATACTTGAGACTCCTAATGGAGTATTTCATAAGACTCCAAAAATTGATCATAAGAACATTGAAAAGTTGACAGGTCCTAAAGCGACATCTTTGTATGATTTCTGGACTAAGGGGAAAGAGGCAGGTACAAATGGTTTCCTGAAAAATCACGAGTCTATTGATAAAGAAGAATCTCTAGTACGTGAAAATGGCGTTCTTGTTGGTTATAGCAGGTTTAAAGAATGCACAGTTTCTGGTTCAGATTATTGTATTGATGACTACCATCAGATAAGGGCTAATAATGAGTATGAAAAAGAAAGAGATTGGCCGGTAAAAGAGATTATAAATAATGAAGAGAAAAGGGTACTGGGGAAAGAATACATTCAAGCTACAGAATCTATTATGGTTTATTTTGATAATCCGAGTTATTTAATAACTGGTTCGTTTGAAAAATTTAAGAAAACAAATAATTTTTTGATTGTTGTTGAGGATCAAGCTATTGCAGAGACAGTAAATCATAGGATTGTTTGTTCTGTTAATGGTTTGAGCAGTGGTTTGGTGCCTGATGAAAAAGGGGCACTTAGCCCATTGTATAGCATAGGATCTTGTGAGTGTATAGAATATGACAAGAAAGATAACAAATGGATCGAGCGTACTGGCGGTAAATGGACTTGTTAGACTAATTTGAATTACATGGGAAATATCTTATGGACTTTATTAACTGCACATGCAAGTAAATAGTAGTATCTTGAATTTAGGAGGTACAATTTTTATTAATTAAGTTCTTTTTGCCATATTACCATTCATTTGTATTTTACCTTGGATATTATGCCTCTTTGCGTAGACTGTAATTTACGCATAACAAAAAAGCCGTCATTTACTGGTAAATGTAATTAACGGAAGATAGGATTTTTTTGTGAGGCTGTATTCAATCACTTTCACAGAGCTGTTTTTCCAGTGTTTGTATTTCCTGCTTTTCAAGCAAGGTAGGATATTTCTGCACTGCTTTTTGGTATCTTTTACGAGCTAATGAAAACAGTCTTTTCTTAGTTTCTCCTAAGACCTCTAAAGTATTTTCGCTTCCCCATCTTTTTGGCTCATAGAAATGATCTGAGAGTCTTGAGAGCCATGTTCTTACCATCACTTTCTCGAGAGAAAGACCTGTTTTTGCCACTATTTCCTCTTTCTTTTTGGATTCAATGCTATCTTCCATTTCTATCTGCAGTGGCTCTCCTGTATAATACGTTTGTATATTTCCATTTTTTAGAAGCAAGAAGCTTTTTAATGGATCAAGATTGAGCTGGTAAGCAAGTACAAAAGCATCGAGGAAGTAGCCTCTTTTTAAACTCTCCTTGAGAAAAGGAGTATTTCCTTTTAGGTAAGCCATGAGTGTTTCGTAGTCTTCAAAACCAAGTTTTCTTCGTCCAAACGGAAACATCTCTTTTCTTGTATCTGTTGCATACTCTCGAGAGAACCATTTGCTTTCCTTTTCAAGTTCTTCTTTAAATTCTTCATAACTACTATGCATCAAGAGACCATAGAGCCTATTTTCATGGGCATTTCGAGAATAAGCCATCATCGTTGGGGTAGCTGTGAGGTCATGCATTACTTTTTTCCATATGTCCGGGTCTTTAATATAATCCTGACATTTTGTGATGCCTGCTGCCCCTAAAATTCCTGCTGCAAGAATTCCTGAACATAACGTTGCTTTGCATTTCATTTTTGTTATCTATTTTTTTATTGCCTGGGAAATTTTAAGGGAAATGATTGATTAACTTGAGAGCAGTTGACTTTTATAAATCTTTGTTTATATTTTGTATTGTTAAAAGTTTATGAAAGGTAAATGTAACTTGTTGTTTATATTTTATATCATCTTGGAAATGAAAAGAGTAAAATTAACCCGCGGATTTTTTGAGATTTCGTTCCTTAAGGTTATTGTTCTTTTCTTTATGATGAAGAAGAGAGATTGAGAGATATTATGCTTTTATATAATTTACTTTTTTAAGGGCGAAGAAACTATACTTTTTATGTTAAATAGTCTCTAATAAACGGCCATGATAATCTAGTCCACGATTCAATTTCATTTTTAGAATCATTAAGTATCTTTTCAAATTCTTCAACATTATAAAATTTTCCCTCCGCCATTTCTTTATCTCCTTTTTTTACATCTTCAAATGTTTCAGCAATAGCAACAATACCGAAATGCACTTTCCCAACAGAATCAGAATCGTCATTTAAATAGCCAATTATCTTTGGCTTGGGGTAATTCTCCATCTTTATCTCTTCCATCAATTCCCTTATCATTGCATTCTCAATAGGATTAGCAGAATCCTCTCTGTCAATATGGCCCCCAATACCACAACTAACCTTATTCATTAATCTTGTTTCATTGTAGTTCTGCTTTCCTGATGCTCTCTTATAAACAAAAACTTTCTTTTCCCTTGGGTTTATAATCCAAACATAAGGTATGATTTGTTGTAAAGCAGAATTATTTTCCAACCCATCTCCTCTAAAGTGATATTCATAATTATCTAAAATAATCGGAATGAATTCATAATCATCTGCAGTTAAGAAACCATGAAAATATTTTTCTTTAAATAAAATATCTCTTTTTACAATCAACGCCTCTTTTCCCATAATAGCTTATTAAAAAATAACTATATAAAATCTTATGACCATCCTTTAGTAATCCTTCTTTGATTTACTACTTTTAGAAATGGCATAAATATAAATATGCGAAGAATTTTTAGATTTATTAGATAAAAGAGTTAAAGAATTGCATGAATTGACATCCAGAAATGTCAAAATTAGTTATTAACTGAGTCAATCCAAAACTAGATAATACCGATCTTCTTAAAGAAAAATTTCCAGAGCGGCTCTAATTTTAATTTTTTTATATCTTCCTTAGAATACCATCTAATAGATTTAACTTCCTCTGGATTTTTCCTGATATCTCCATTGACCTCACATTTAAAGATATAGCAATAATGAGGAATTCTTCCTCTAGAACATCCTCGATTCTTGATTTTTCTCTCTAAAATAAGCTCATAATCAGTTACTTTAAGTCCTGCTTCTTCTTTAACTTCTCTAATTAATGCTTCCTCCGGGCTCTCTCCCTCATTGATATGTCCGGAAATACAGCCATGTCCAGATGGTTCAATAGCCCTGTCTATAAGCAAATATTCCCCATCTCTTTCAATTACAGCACCAACACCATAATGTATTATTTGTCCGTTAGAAGACATTGTTTCTTTAATTCTTGCCATAATCTCACTTAATTTCAATCTTTATCTGAACATTTCTAGGAATCTGGAGTTTCATAATGGGATGTAGAATTCTATCTTCTGCAGGAATATCTATAATTCTTCGATGCACCCTCATTTCGAATCTATCAAACGTTGCTGTCCCTCGTCCATCAGGCCCCTTTCTTGTGGTCACCTTAAGTCTTTTAGTAGGCAAAGGAATAGGCCCACGCATTACAACGCCAACTCTTCTTGTAATATCTCTTATCATTTCTATTACAGAATTTAATGATTCTATATTAATGCTTCCAAGCTTGATTCTTACTTTTCCCATAGTCAACTGAGAAAATCACACTTTTTAAAACTTATGTCAAATGAATGGGCCGGCACGCCGCGTTGTGCCAGGCCCTTTCATCCCAGCCATCTGGGATGAATATGAAATAAAATAGAGGATACTCAATATTTAAATATCTTTCAATCGTAATAACAAAATAAAAATGGTGAGTGAGTTATTTAGTGAGGTTGGCATTATAATACTTTTGGTAGTAATAGTCTCTGCTATTATGCGCCTCTTTAAGCAGCCGCTTATTATAGGATATATTATAACAGGCATTTTAGTAAGTCCTTATTTCTTTGATGTCCTGCAAAATCCAGAAACTATCTATCCTTTCGCAGAAATTGGTGTTGCAATTCTTCTTTTTATAGTTGGCTTGCATCTGAATATAAAAGTAATAAAAGAAATAGGTATGATCTCAATAATAACAGGAATTGGACAAGTGGTCTTTACAGCCATCATCGGCTTCTTGATTCTTAAATGGCTTGGTTTTTCAACAATTATAGCAATATATATGGGAGTAGCATTGACATTTAGCAGTACAATTATTATAACAAAATTACTATCTGACAAAGGCGATATAGATTCACTTTATGGTAGAATTGCTATAGGATTTCTTATAGTTCAGGATATAATAGCAGTCGTTCTCTCAATAATAATATCAGCTATTTCTATAGGTACTGAAACAAACTTAGTGGCAAAAACTATGATACAAGGGATAGGTGCAACAATTTTTGTAATCTTTTTTGGAGTATATATCCTGCCAAAAATCACGAAAAAAATCGCCAAATCACAAGAATTCCTGCTTCTTTTCGCTTTAGGGTGGTGTCTAACTTTAGCAGCATTATTTGATTATCTGAATCTCTCTTTAGAGATAGGTGCGCTTTTAGCTGGATTTACATTAGCATCATCAAATTATCGATATGAAATAACCTCAAAACTAAAACCTCTGCGTGATTTTTTTATTATGATGTTTTTCATTTTGCTCGGGTCACAAATGACTTTCTCTAATTTCTCACAATATATTATTCCAATTGTAATTCTTTCCCTTTTTATATTAATAGGAAATCCGATAATCGTGATGATTTTGATGAGCATGCTTGGTTATACTAGCAGAACAAGTTTCTTCGCTGGTCTAACCGTAGCGCAAATCAGTGAATTATCTCTGATACTAATTACTTTAGGCATCAAGGCCGGGCATCTAACTAATGACGCCCTCTCTTTTGTTACAGTTATAGGACTGATTACATTTGCACTATCTACGTATCTTATTCTTTATTCAAATAAGATATACAACCAAGTAGCTCCAATTATAAAACTCTTCGAAAGAAAAGGAAGAAAAGTAGAGGAATTTCTCTCTTACAAAAATAATAAACATGAGATAATACTCTTTGGTTATAATCGTATTGGCTTCTCTCTCCTGAAAGCATTTAATAAATTGAAAAAACCATATTTAGTAGTTGATTTTAATCCTGAAACAATAAAAATGCTGAAAGAAAGAGGCATACAATGTGTTTATGGAGATGCCGATGACATAGAATTCTTGGAAGAAATAAGAGTTAGTAAAGCAGAAATTATAATTTCCACAATTCCTGATCAAGAAACAAACATTTTAATAATAGAAAAAGTACGAGCCACAAACAAGAAAGCAGTAATAATAGTAACTGCCCAACAAATAGAAGAGGCCCTTGAAAATTATAAGAAGGGAGCAGATTATGTTATCCTGCCACATTTTCTGGGAGGAAAATATGCTGCTTCGATAATAGAAAATTATGGAACAAACAAATCGTTATATAAAATATCCAAATCAGAACAAATTAATTCTTTATATGAACGTATAAAAGAGGGACATGAACATCCAAGACGCGAAAGGAGTTAAGCATTGTCTCCAACTGCTTCCTTTCCTGAAGCAAGCTCATTTGCTGTATAGCTAATTTTCAAAATAATTTCAAATATTAAAATAGCAATTAAAAAATAAATAATATTCTCAAATAAGACAGGCAGTTCTTTCAATTTTGCAAAGAAATTAAAAGTCTCAAAAATGTGGGGATTTAATAAATAAATAGAAACTGCAATAAAAGGAAATAATTTTGACAATTCTCTGGAAATTTCTTCATTTGTATAAGCAAGAATTCTAATCGCCATAACCAATGCCCCGCTTAATATAAGCAGTTGACTAATACTTCTATCTGGCACTAAAAGCCAAAGGATAATAGAAAGGGCAATATACCAAACTAAAATTAATCCAGGCATAATTAAAATATGCTCAATAAAATAAAATAAAAGAGCCATAAGTTTTTTATTAATAGGGTGTTCTGAAGTATTATATTTGGCTAAATTTAGAACAATGAAGTTTTTCTTGGAAATAGTAGTATAAAACCCAAAGATTATCAGAGCAATTATTACAATCAAAATCGCAAAAACAAAAAGCTGCAAAATCAGGAAAAATTTAGGATCTAAGGAAATAGACAGATAATTATATCCCTGTTCTATACTGTCAAGAAAGTTATTAATCACCCCCATTATTTATTAAGCAGATATTAATTTATAAATTTAAGCCCAGTTTTGAGGGCGTAATTTTTTTAGATGTATGAAAAAGCTGGCAGATAGTTAGAAATTAATGGAAAAGAAAAACCTAATTATTGGTTTTTCAGGTGTAAAAGGAGAGGACTTAGAGGAAAATGTGTCTGAAACCCTAAACAAAGATTATGCTCTGATTACGTGGATAGCATTAATTCCCGAATATAGAAAAAAAGGTTTTGGTTCTAAGATACTGAAAGAATGTGAAAAATATGCTCTTAGGTGGAAAAAGAAAGGCATATGGCTAGGTTGTAAAGACGAGGTAATTTCCTTTTACGAGAAGAATGGATATAAACCAAAAGGGATTTTTATCAATGAGAAGGGAAAAGCTGAAAATTTGATGGTTAAGGAGTTAACATGAGAATCCAAATATATCCAAAAAACAAAGACAGAGGTTTCAAGAAAATGTGGGACACTTTCATACCACAATTTATAAATTCAGTTATCTAGAACAAATATCACCCAATCTTTAAATAATCTTCTTTCCTATAGAAAATATGCTAGACATCAAATTAATAAGAGAAAATCCGCAAATAGTTGAAGAAAGCCAGAAAAAAAGAAATCAGCCAATAGGGGATGTTAAAAAAGTATTAGAAATAGATAAAAAATGGCGTGAATTAAAAGAAGAGGTTGATGGGCTTAGAAGCAGAAGAAATAAAATTTCAGAAGAAATAAATAAGGCTAAAAAAGAAAGAAAAGAAATAGAAGAATTTTTAAATGAAGCGAAAAAGATTCCCAAATTATTGGAAGAAAAAGAAAAATTAATGAACGAATTAAAAGAGCAAAGAGATTCTATATTGAAAGAAATACCAAATATTGTTGATAAGTCGGTCCCTATTGGTGAAGCGAAGAAAAATAAGATAATAAAAATACATGGAAAGCCAAAAAAACAAAAATTTGCAATAAAAGATCATGCTGACTTGCTCGAATCTCTGGATTTACTTGACACAAAAAAAGCATCACAAATAGTTGGCTCAAGATTTTATTATCTTAAAAGAGATTTAGTGAAATTGAATTATGCTATAATAAATTTCGCATTGGATTATCTGAATAAGAAAGGATTTATTTTGATTCAGCCTCCTTTTATGTTAAGAAAAGACGCATTGGCAGGGGCTATTCCTCTAACTGCCTTTGAAGAGATGATCTATAAAATAGAAGATGAGGATTTGTATTTAATAGGAACTGCAGAACATGCTATAAATGCATATTATATGAATGAAGTAATGCCCATAAACAAACTTCCTCTGAGATTTGCAGGCATATCTACGTGCTTTAGAAAGGAAGCAGGCTCTCACGGAAAAGATACAAAGGGCATATTTAGAATACATCAATTTGAAAAAATTGAACAATTTGTTTTCTGCAAACCAGAGGATTCATGGAAAGAATTTGATTTGATATTGAAAAATTCAGAAGAAATGCTAAAACTATTAAAAATTCCGTTTAGATTTGTTATCCTTTCATCTCAAGACATGGGCAGAGTTCCTACAAAAACAGTTGACTTTGAAGGGTGGTTCCCAAGCCAAAAAGCTTATAGAGAACTTGGCTCGTGTTCAAATTGCTCAGATTATCAGGCGAGAAGAAGCAATATAAAATATCAGGACAGAAATGAATTGAAGTTTGTTCATACTTTGAATAATACCGCAATAGCCACTGAAAGAATGATAGTTTGCATAGTGGAAAATTATCAGCAAAAAGATGGCTCAATAAAAATTCCAGAAATTCTAGTAAAATATATGGGAAAGAAAAAAATTGAAAAAATAAGATAAGATGCGGAGATTCTTGGAAAATACCAACTATCCAAGCTAAAAAATTCTTAACCCTTGGCTAAGATATAAATTAAAAAATAAAAACTTCTCAAATACTTGCTTTATCTATAATCTTAAGTATAGCACCTAAGATTGCTAATACAACAACAATCCAGCCAGCTGTTACAACAATAAGCCCTCCAGCAATATCAGAGAGAAAAGGGATTGTCAAAGTTCCATCAGTCATGCCGAATCCTACTGCTAAAGAGACTAGCACTCCAACAAGCCATATCATGAAACCCCATACTTCTGCTAATGGGCCGCGCATTCTTCTAGCAGGCCCCTTCGGCATATCTCGCATTGCAGCAGATTGTTTATTTTTTGTTGCCATTCATCACCCTCCCCCTTTCATTTTATAACATTTAAAGTATTTATTTATATATAAACCTTCACTTTTATGAAACTATTTTTCTTTTTCTTAATTGGGTGGCCGCCAAACTCGTGCCTTAGTGCTGAGATTAATTTTGTTGAAAGAGATTGTTTTTTTTCTGAGATGCGGCGTTTTTTAATTGCGTGCTTTAATGATTCAGCTTCAACATTCACTGATTTCGCAAATTCTTCCGCCCATTTGCCTGTTTCTCCACCGCCTATAATGCCCTGAATATTTTTTAGTTTGGGATTTCTTGTTAAGACTTTTTCCATTAATTCTGTTATATAAGAGCGGATTACAGAGCCATTATTCCAGACTTTTACTATATCTTTATAGTTATATTTATATGGGCTTTTTTCCAATAATTCCAATCCCTCGCCATATGCCTCAAGCATTGCATATTCTATTGCATTGTGAATCATTTTTGCGAAATGTCCTGCGCCTGAAGAGCCAAGATATACATAGCCTCCTTTTATAGCCAAGTCTTTGCATAGAAACTCTATTTTTTTAAAAGCATTTTTATCTCCGCCAATCATTAAAGATGCTCCGTGTCGTGCTCCATAAATACCGCCTGAAATTCCCATATCTATAAAATAAATTCCTTTTCTTTTCAGAATGTTATATCTTCTTATTGTATCTTTGTAAAATGAATTTCCTCCGTCTATTATTATATCTCCTTCTTTCAAATTATATAAGAGATTAGCGATTGCGTTATCAACTGGCTGTCCTGCTGTTAATGTTAATAGTATTATTCTAGGCGACATGAGTTTTCCTGTTAATTCTTCTAATGAATAAGATGGAATTGCGCCTCGTTTTTGCATTCTTTTTGTTTTTTCTGGAGAGCGGTTATAGGCAATTAGATAATAATTTTTAGATAAAAGATTTAAGGCAATATTCTGCCCAATTTTGCCAAGACCAATTAAACCTATTTTTTTCATTCTCTATCCTTTCATATTAATAATAAAAATAGATATTTATAGGTTGCTATTTATCTCTCTGTCGTATTAAAGGATCATGTCAAGAACATTCTGTTCTTGAGCACCCCAAAAATTGCTTACGCAATTTTTGATGTTTTAATATTGCCTCCTTTTTTGTCGTATTCGGGTGGTTGAGACTTTGTTTTAACAAGCTCATCCACCTATTTCTTTCTAGTTTGATGTCTATTTCAGCTATTTGAGAAGGTGTTGCTCCATTTAGGGAAAGGTTTTAAATGCAAAAGCCCCTAGAGCCTATCCTTATAGGAAATAATTTCTGAATCGGTAAGTATAAATAATGAATA
>CAYIGH010000008.1:0-30417 GCA_964362915.1 Candidatus Woesearchaeota archaeon
AGAAATATTTTTCCATAGGAAACGTTTAGGGGTTAAAGATTATATAACATCAAGAGGGTGCATGCCTTGGAAATTGATGAATTTAGAATCAAAAAATAATCCAGAAGAATATGGAAAACATTATCATAAAAGGAGCAATGTTGAATCTACAAACCACAGCAAAAAAGCATTGCATGGAAATTCAGTTTATTCTCGCCTACCATCAGCGAGAATAAATGAAGAAACATTAAGATGGATTAACCATAATATCAATGTACTTAATAGAGCGAGAATTGAATGGGGTATTGAACCTAAATTTATGAGTTAAATTTACACATAGTCTTGTGCTTTGTCCCATAGTTTTTATAGAATTATAATATCTCCTACGAAGCAGACTATCTGTCTAAAGGACTAAGTCCTCTCTTCCGTCATTAATAAAAAAATTTGGGCTAATAAAATGAATCGTTAAATCAATATTAGATTTTGCTCAAAATTCCAGACATTTAGTTTACAGTCCACTCCACATAGTTAAGTTTTTATAGATAAAATAACAATAATAATTATGAAAAAAAAGAGGAATAAAAAAAAGGAACTACCGAAACTTCCTTCTATAAAAAAACATCCTGAAAGGAAAATAAAGAAAAAAACATCTGCGCATAAAATAAAAAGAAAAATATCTACGCATAAAATTATAAAAAGAATCATAAAGAGAAAAAAACATAAAATAAAAATACCAAAGCAAAAAATTAAAAAAACACACCATAAAGAAAAAGAAAAAAGAATACCGACAGGAATTAAAAACTTCGATCAACTCATTGAAAAAGGTTTTGAAAAAAATTCAATAAATATGCTTGTTGGGGGAGCAGGCAGTGGAAAATCTATATTCGCAACGCAATTCTTAATAGAAGGGATGAAAAAGGGCGAGAAATGTCTTTACGTGACATTTGAAGAAAAAAAAGAGAGATTCTATAATAACATGCTGGATTTTGGATGGGATCTGGAAGCGTATGAGAAAAAAGGATTGTTTATTTTTTTGGAGTACACTCCTGCAAAAGTTAAAACTATGCTTGAAGAAGGAGGAGGGCAAATAGAAAATATAGTAATAAAAAATAAAGTGTCGCGCATTGTAATAGACAGCATAACGTCATTTGCTTTGCTATTTGAAGATGAGCTGGAAAAAAGAGAAGCTGCTCTATCTCTATTTAACATGATCAGGGAATGGAGTTGTACCTCGCTTCTCACTCTGGAAGAAGAGCCTGATAGCGACAAAAAAGCCGCCTCAAAAGCGTTAGAATTTGAATCAGACTCAATAATCCTAATTTACTTTCAAAGAGAAAAAAGTGAAAGAGATAGGTATCTGGAAGTATTAAAAATGAGAGGGACAAAACACTCTAAAAAGGCATACCCTTTCATTATAGGCAAATCAGGAATAGTTGTAGGAAAAAGACCAATAAGTAAATTAAAATTAATCTAGATAACTCCCAAAAAATAAAATCATCATGATAACATCAAAAAGAGCACAGGCGTGGGGGATAGACTTAATGATTGCTTCAATAATCTTTATCACAGGCATAATAAGTTTCTACTTATATAGTTTAAACGCAGTTGACCAAACAGAAGACAAATTGAATTCTCTGTCATATGATGGAAATATAATAGGAGACATGATCCTTTCAGAAGGGCTACCAAAAAACTGGAATGAACAAAATGTAGTGACTATAGGCATATTAACAGAAAACAAAATCAATCAAACAAAACTAGAAAAATTCTACAATATGATAACAAATAACTATCAAAAAACAAAAGTGCTTTTTAATACAAAGTATGATTATTATATGCTAATTTCTGAAAACTTCACAATAAATGGGCAAATAAAACCTGGCTTGGGCAAACAGCCGCAAAATCAAAGAAATCTGGCAAAAATAACTCGTTTTGTAATCTACAAAGATAAACTGCAGAATCTGGACATATATATATGGCAATAAAAATAAAATATCGCAAAGCAGTATTTTTCAGTCTAGACGCACTAATAGCTCTGTCAATAATTCTGCTGATAATACTAATAGCATATCCTATTATAAAAATAACAAGGCAGGAGACAGAAGTGCATTACGATGTAATAAAAACATTATCCTCCTTAAAAATAGGAGAAATAGACAACGCATACGTAAAATCATTGATATTAGCTGGCGAGATAAATAATACAAATAGGTCTTTATTAGAGCAAATAGGAGAATTTTATGTAACAGATATAAATAAAGCAAAAGATTTAGCCAATGCTGTACTTGGAGGATTAAACACGAGTAGAAATTTAGGGATATGGTATGGAAATACGCTTATAGCATCAATCAATTCAACTCCGTATGAAAAAGCAAGAGACATAGAAATAGCAAGGCAGATAATATCTGGCATAAAAGAAGGCGGCAATGTAACAGGATTCTCTGCCAGAGCATTCTTAACCTCAAGCCAAAAAACAAGTTACACTTATTTTGGAGGATATATAGGCGATGGCAATATCACAATAAGAACAGAATATGATGGCGACATATCATCAGCAACAATAGAGTTAACAATAAATAACGATTTTCAATTATATATTAATGGTATATCTTCAGGAAATTACTTAAAATCAGATGATGATTTCACACCTAAGACTTATTCAATACCCACGCAAAACTTTATATCGGGCACAAATCTTTTAGATATCAAAGGACAAAACCTCCATGTTGCAGGAGGATTTGTAAAAATAACTTATGATACTAATGTAACCCAAAACCTGACAAAATATTACTTTCCAGGAATAAGAGGGCTAATTAACATCTACGACGGCTTCTATATCCCTGGAATATTAAATTCTCTAGAAATTTTCTTGCATATGAACAGCCCTTATATAACATTCTTAACAATAGGGAACACCACTGTCTTTAATGATTCAACAACAGGAGAAGAGACCATAACTCTTACAAATAGCTATCTACAGCCCCTATTAGATTATAATGGCTTATCCAAAAAAACCATTCCTATAAGATTTGGTTTGGAAAATGCAACATATATAACAACAGGAACAGCAAAAAGCGATGTAATCTCCGTAACTGACCTTTCAGGAAGCATGCTTGGTACAAAAATTGCAAGCGCGAAACAAGCAAATATTGTTTTAATTGATACTATACTAAACTATTCTGGAAATAGAGTTGGCTTAGCAGGCTATGACACATTAGCCAAAAAATCAGATTATCATCAATTATCAAACAATAGCGCCAGTCTAAAAAATATCGTTGATAACGTCTGGGATGCAGATGGTTGGACTTGCATTTGTTGCGGAATTCTAAAAGCAATAAGCTGTTACGAAAAAAGCATATTTCAGGATAATTTCAATAATCAGGCAATTGGAACAAATCCAATCGGCTGGACAATTTCTGAAAGCGGAGGTTCAATTGACATAACAAGCGCAAGTTTAGAAGGAAATCGCGGAGTCGTTATCAGCAGAACAAGTAGTTCTAATCCTGATATGCATCATCAATTTCCTCCACAAGAAAATGACGTTTCAATTGAGTTTTTAGTTAATCATACAATTGGCTCTGGGAGAATAAAAATAGATATAGAACACAGAGAAGGAATAGGCTCATTTAATGATTATATTGTCATAAAAATGTATGGCGGACAAATACGCAATAATGATGCTATTATAATGCCATATAATCTAAACGAGCTCTATAAAATAAAAATCCAAGTTGTTCCAGGCTCGTCCACTTATAACCTCTATGTAAATGATGCTATTGTAGGTTCAAATCTCCCCGTGTTTGCAACCCACACAAATATAGGCAGAATAAGATTCACAACAGAAACTTCTACGATAACTTACATAATTGATGACATTAAAGTCTATCTTAACGAAGATTTATGTACAAACATAGATCCCCAAAATAAAACAAGAAGCGCTATTGTAATGAGCGATGGCCAAGCAAATGCGGCTTGTGGATTAGACCCAGTTCCAGACCACGATAATGATGCAGATATAACAAATGACCCGCAAGATCATGCGATAGAAGCTGCGTGCAGGGCATACACTATTTACAACATAACAACTCACGCAGTAGGTTTCGGTTCTGGAGCAGACCAAACAACATTGCAAAGAATCGCACAATGTGGAAATGGCACTTATAACTTCGGAGATGTAAACAACATCGTTGATATCTATAAACAAATAGCAGAAAATATTATCAAAACCTCATATAAAGAACAAACAATAGAAGCAGTGGGCAATATTACAACCACTCTCTACCCAGATTCCTATATAAAATTCGATTATCAAAAAGAGCAGACTCCCTATGGGCTAATAATAACAACAGAAAAAATGTTTGATAACACCTTTTCAGGCACATTATCTATACCTCAAAGTTCAAGTGTGGTGGAAACAAGAGTAACATCATATTCAGGGCCTAGATGGACAAACCAGCTCAAAGTTAATAATGTTACAGTTTATAACCTTAGCCAATACGGCTCTGATTACATAAAATTAGGGGACCCTTATGTAATTCATATACCAAATTCATTTATAAATATAACTCAAAACAATATTATAAATCTGACAACAGGAACATCTCCATCAAATCAAAATGCCAGTTCAATCTATAACAAAATAATTTCAACAATATTAAAAAATGCTACTGGATATTCAAAAATCTCTCCAAACATCAATGGTTGTATATGGAAAATACAATTCGAAGATAATACTAACATAACATTGGCAATACCATCTTCTTATATGGGAGTAGAAAATTGCTATTACACTGAAAATCAAATGATTCATAATGAAAATGATGCCTCTCAAAATGCAGTATACAGTTTGCTGCAGGCTTTAGATTTAGATGAAAATAAAAAAATTGATATCAAATTCACACAGCAAGATCTGCAGATAGATCTTACAGAAATTGTTGGAATACCATATACTTGGTCAACAGAGGTGCAGGTTAGAATATGGTTCTAATAAAAAACAAAAGAGGAATATTCTTCACTACCATAGTCATAATAATTCTCATATTATTTATTACTACATTTAGTTTCTATTCAGAAAACAAAGAAAGAAAATCAACGCAAAA
The DNA here is from genome assembly GCA_964362915.1 of Candidatus Woesearchaeota archaeon. Lineage (GTDB taxonomy): Archaea > Nanobdellota > Nanobdellia > Pacearchaeales > GW2011-AR1 > JAUSIK01. The sequence continues at coordinate 5,079 of CAYIGH010000008.1, forward strand.
AAGAATAGAAACGCTGAATAATTTCATATTTAGCATAGAAGAAGATATCCCAAGACAGCTTTATGCCAGCGGTTTTAGAATAATTTTTTTATTGGAAAAAAATATAATAGAAACAGGGTCTTATATTACAAACTTAAACTCCGCTGCACAAGAGCTCTTTTTCAATGGAACATTATATGGCGGAATAAATCCTGATATACAAGCAATAATGGAGGGAGCAAAATTTTTTGATATAAATAGTTCCCTCCAGTCAAAAGCAGCTAAAATAAACGCAGAAATAGAAATCATCAATCCATCAATGAGTTTAAGACAAATAGGCCCTTGGAATGTAAAAATAACATTATCATCAACAACGATTATAAAAGACAAAAGTAATCTGGTCTCATGGAATAAAACTCAAAATATCAGTGCTCTAATACCTATAGAAAACTTCGAAGATCCCCTATATCTAATAAATACGAATGGATTAGTAACAAACAAAATAACAAAAACCCCTTATACTACATTCGTACAGGGAAATGATGTGTCTAACCTTTATACACATTCACAAAACTCTTATTATACTAACTCTACATTAGCGCCGAGTTTTTTAGATAGGTTAGAAGGAAAAACTTCTGCTAGCCCACATGGCATAGAATCTCTTGTAAATTTAGCAAAACTATCCTTGCAAGGAATAACGATACAAGATAAATCAGTAGTAGATTATATTTATTTCTCCTCGCAAAATCCTGCGGCATGTAATGTCCAGCCATCAGGAATGCCTGCATGGTTTAAATTAGATAATTCCCATCTAACAACATACCAAGTAAGTTGTGCTCCATAAAGCATTAATCGCAAACTCTCTTAATAGGATTTTTATCTGTAAAAATATTGCAAGAAATATCTTTATTAGCAATTCCAGAAGCTCCTTCGCTTTTAATATTGAAAGTATTTTCAAATATGTCATTAGCTCCTCCGACTAAAGAAGATTCTTTAATACTAGAATACAAAATATTATTAGTTTCTTCTTCAAAAAAAACAAATCTTATAGCAAAGGAAACATCGCTATCCTCAAGATTATATACATCCACAGAACAATCAATACTTTTATCAATGCAAATACTCCCATTAAAAGCATTGCAAATAGAATTAACAAGAAAATTCTTTAAACTATAAGATGCCTCACTTTCTATACAATCTGAGTTTAATGTACCAGCATTAGAAGAACTGCCACCTTCTCCAGCATCGCCACCTTCATTAGCAATAATACCGCTATCTCTATCTGCCTCTAATTTCTCTGCTGGATTCAAAATATTCTTCCCTGAATCTCCACTATCCTCATTGTCTTCTTTAAGACTGCCTAAATCAGCGCCCCCTTGCTCCGCATTAATAAAGAAGATTAAATAAATAAAGAATGCTATCAATAAAAGCAGCCCAATAAAAATAAAAATTAAATATTTTTTCATCTTCCCTCTATTTACTATATAAGTCTAATTTTATAAATATTCGCTTCAAAAGATTTATATACTATAAGATACTATATCAACTAATAATAACAAATAATGAAAAGGAGGTAGAAAATGTTTAGAAAAGGACAGGCAGCTATGGAATTTCTTATGACTTATGGTTGGGCTATTTTAGCTGCAATTATAGCAATAGGAGTTCTTGCATATTTTGGAGTATTTAGCCCTGGAAAATATGTAAGTGGAACTGCCATAGTAAATGCGCCATTCTATGCAAATGCGTGGAGTGCAAGTGCAGCTAGCGGGGTAAGACTAGAGCTAAGAAATAATGGCGGAGAGAGTTATAATATAACCTCTGTTACAGTAAAAAACTGTGGAAATACAGGAGCCATACAACGACAGATAACTGCAGGCAATATAACGGCCTTCACAATAACTTGTAGTCCTACCTTAAAAGAAGGCGACTCGTTTAAAGGAGACATAAGTGTAAATTATAGAAAAGAAGGAAGTTCTATAGATTTGACATCAACGGGCTCCATAGCAGAAAAAATCACTGCCTAAAAATTTTTATTTTTTTATTTAACTAAATTATTTTACTTAAAAATTGAGAAAGAAAAGCTTAAAGATAAAAGTTATTAAAGGTGTCCCAAAATTTTTATGAGCGAACACCTATCAAAGTTGCTTAATCATTATGTTATAGTCAAGGACGCTGAAATTTGACCGTTTGCGCCTTGACTACCTCAAGAATTTTGGCAATTAAATTCTTGATGGCGTCCAAGAACTTTGTTCTTGGTGTCAAGGGAAAGACGCACTATATTGGTAGAAAACTTGCGTCTTTCACTATAGTTGCAATTGGCGGGCAGAGACTATTCTTCTTACCAGAATCTACCTCTTAATAACGATTTTACTCTAAACCAATAACCTATACCTATTAATATCCCAAATATTCCTCCTAAAGAAATAAGTAAGGCCTCTAGGGAGTCTATCATTATCAACAATATAATCCCTAAAATAATAAAATATTAAATTTCCTTCTCCAGCAAAATAGGTATAACATCTTCTAAATATTTCTTATCTACTTCATCAAAAGCGCCTAAATGCGTAGAATCTGCATCAAAAACCGCAATTACTCTTCCAGCAGAATCTAATAAAGGAACAACAATTTCTGACTTTGACCTTTCATCACAAGCAATATGTCCGGGAAATTCATGTACATTTCGTACAATAACTGTTTCCTTTTTCTTAGCAGACGTGCCGCACACACCTGTATAAGCAATATTCGGGCAAGCAGTACTGCCTTGATAAGGCCCTATAATCATCTCATTTTCTTCTGCAAAATAAAATCCACACCAGAAATAATGAGGCATAGTATTCTTTAAAACAGAAGCCATCGTTGCCATTCTTGGCACAATGCTGTCTACTTCCATAACTCTCTCTTTAATTTCAGCTAATGCCCCCTCATATAAACTCTTCTTCAGGGCCGCACTCGGAACACCCTTTGCTCTAGTTATCTCTTCTTTTCCATGAGGAAGCTTAAAATGATCTGCCATAATATTATCAAAAATCTACAACCAAACCTGAATTTAAATATCTTTCTAAAGATTGAAGATTATAAATAAATTAGTGAAAAATTTAAGTCTCTTGATATATAGAAAAATTGTAAATTAATAAGATTTATATAAGGGAAAATACTGTAAAAAATATGGGGGAACAAATACAACTTGGATTAAAAAAAGAAATGTTCAGCTCAATTGAACTCAGGCTAAACTCTTATATGAACGGTAGAATCTATCCATTCGAAATAGCCACAACACTTAATTTTATTCTTTATAATGAATTCAACAAATATAGGGAAGACTTGGAAGGAAATGCATGTTTTCTAAAGCCTGTTTTTGTTGGAGAATATATAGTAGACAAAAATAATCCTTATCAGACAAGAGTATTTTGCCACCAAGGCACAGAAGCCTGCTCGCCCATCCCGATAAAAAGGGGCGTTATAGGGCGCGCAATCAGAACAGGCAGGGATCAATATGTCCCAGATGTAACAAAAGATTTAGAACATATTGGCTGCGATCCAAATATGGAAGGCTCAGAATTAGTCCTTAACTCATGGTCTGACCATTACCCTTCTGGCCCATATAGGGGCCTGCAACTGCCCTTAGGTGTCCTTGATCTGGACTTTAACATAAAAAATGCATTAGAGCTGAAAGACATCCAAAAACTGAGAAACATATGGAATGTTTGGGGAAAGAAAATCTTCCCAGGATATCCTACATTTCTCCCTTTAAAAGAAGTCTATAAAGATGCTTTCGAAATAAGTTTATTAATGAGTGCTTAATTACTTCCCCTGTCTATTCCATGCTCTCAAACTAGGCCTAACCTTTAAACTATGACTCTTGCTCCTCATACCACGCGCCTTTTTCCCAGCACTTGTTAGCCCTCTCTCGGCTCGCTTCCTATTAGCATTATCAGCAATCCATCTCAATGTTTCATCAGACTTAATCTCTGGCATTGCAGGATCAACCATAATCACTTCATAAAAATAATGCCTTCCGTCTTTCCCAACAAAATAAGAATTCAGAACCTCCATATTTACATATTTTCTCGCAGCCCTTATTTCAGCTACCCATCTGTAATTCATTTTAAGCATTTTTCTAATACTCTGTTTCCTGGATTTTCTCCCTTTAACACCATGTCTTTGTCTTCTTCTTCCACCTCTAATGAGTCTGACTCTAACAACAAAAATGCCTTTCTTGGCTTTATATCCTAAACTCCTTGCACGATCTAGTCTCAAAGGTTTGTCAACTTTTTCAACAGCCCCGCCTGCCCTCCATTTTATCATGTTTCCATGTAAAAGCTCTCTTCCTGGCTTCTTCCATGCTTCTCTCAGATAATGATACATTCCTTTAACCATATCATTTTCTAACAAAAATGCTTTTTAAATCTTTAGTCAGATTGACTTAATGTGTAGGCTAGTGACTTATTGCACTAGCTAAAATAATCTATTTCAGAAATGACAAAGGAAAATTAATATATGCAAATAAAATATTTAACGTTATTTCAATGTAAATATCGGAGATACTATAATTATTAATAAATAAATATTAATTTATCGTTGATAGTATAGGTTATAATCTTGTGATATATCAAATTGGTAAAAAATGTCTGTGTCCTACACAATCAAATTAACTTACAATTAATAATTTCATACCAAGAACGAACTCTTTCTACATCTTTAGATTCTCATCTTTTCCATCTGAAACCGATATTTTAAATCTAGAATATTTTTTTCTAATTCCTTTTTATCCATCTTCAATCAATCTATAAATAATAGCTATTGCTATTCCTATTAAAGCAAATCCGCCTATTATGAAACCTAAATTCTTACCATAATTATAGAGCATGCCCAATCCAGTCCCTCCTAAAATAAATGCAATAATAATATAAAGAGCTTTAACCAAAAAGCCACTAGAGGCCTTGCCTTTTTTCTTCATATTAAATAAAATAAATTATCATTTAAATTACTTTTGTTCTAACAAAAAATCTCAACAATCCTTATATAGATAATTGCATTGGTCAATATAATACTTTAGCAATTGTCTATTAAAGATTTGCAATAATTAGCATAAAAATTTATTGCAAATCTACAAACTAAAGTGCATTAAAACAAAAATGTCCAAGAAATCAAAAAAAACAGAAATTAATCTAAATGAATTAAATATAGATGATATACTTCCTGAGGCAGTTGCAACTGCCCGCTTAGGAAGAGCACTAGCAAGCTTAGGCGCAATTCTGACAGGAAGAAAAAAACATAACGCTAAATTAGTCTATCGGCTTATAAAAGCAGGAAGAGAATATTCTCAGAAACTTCCTGTAACTGCTTCTATAGCAGAAATCCCTGAAGAAAAGAAATATAGTCCATCAGAAGCAATAGAGTGGTTCTCAGAAAAATTTCCAAAAGAAGCCCAGCCACTCTTACAAAAACTAGAAGAGAAATATACTAGTCCAAAAACAGAGATAGTCTATGGTCTTAAAGAAAAAAGAGATTTGCAAGATACATTTTATATAGAAACCCTAACACTAATTCTTGATGTATCAAAAGATCGAGCAAGAGTTCTATATCATGGAATTATACAGCCATATCTGGAAAAAGAAGAGGAAGAAAGCCGACTTGTAAGCTTGACAATGAAAGAAGGCAAAAACAAATAATTTTTATACCTTCTTTATCTAAATTTTGCATGGCAGCAAAAAATAAATTTTATGTAACAACAGCAATTGATTACGTTAATGCAGAGGCCCACATCGGTCATGCTTATCAAAAAATTATAGCAGACGCTTTATCAAGATGGTATAAACTTCTTGGCAAGAAAGTATTCTTCCTCACAGGTACAGACGAACATGGAAAAAAAATCGCTCGTTCAGCAGAACAAGCCAATCTTTCCCCAAAAGAATTTACTGATAAAATGTCTGAAAAATTCAAACAAGCATGGAAAGCACTGAACATCAAATATGATCGTTTTATTAGAACAACAGATAAAGACCATAAAAAAATAGTAGAAAAATTCACGAAAGGGGTCAATCAATCTGGAGACTTATATAAAGGAAATTATGAGGGGCTTTATTGTGTAGACTGCGAATCTTATTACACAGAGAAAGAAGCTCCTAGTTTAATCTGTCCAATTCATAAAAAACCATTAGAAAAATTAAAAGAAGAAACATATTTTTTTAAACTGTCAAAATATCAGTCATTTCTCTTAGATTTATACAAAAAACATCCAGAATTTATTCTTCCAAAAGAAAGAAGAAATGAAATAACTAATCGTGTAAAAGAAGGTCTCAAGGATCTAAGTATAACACGTACATCAATAGAATGGGGAATCCCCTTCCCTCTAGACAATAAACACGTATTTTATGTCTGGTATGAGGCATTAATTAACTATTATACAGCAACACAAAAAAAAGGGAAAGAAAAATTCTGGCCAGCAGACTTGCATATTTTAGGAAAAGACAACACTTGGTTCCATACAGTAATCTGGCCAGCAATGTTAAAATCAGCTAATCTTCCTCTTCCAAAAACAGTCTTTAATCATGGATTCTTAACATTTAATGGTCAAAAAATATCAAAATCATTAGGAAACACTATATCTCCTATAATCCTGGTAAAAAAATATGGAACAGATACAGTTAGATATTTTTGTTTAAGAAATTTCCCTTTCGGAGAAGATGGTGACTTCTCAGAAGAATCTCTCCAAGAAAGATATAACAACGAATTAGCAAATAAACTAGGAAATTTAGTCTCAAGAGTTTCAACTCTAGCAGAAAAATATGGTATACAAAAATCAACTCCAATAAACTCAAAGCCAGTTCTAGTAAAAACTAAAAAACATCTAAAAAATTATGAAATAGACAAAGCATTAAACGAAATCTTCGCATTTATTGATCAATTAAATAAATATATCCAACAAAAAAAGCCCTGGGAAACACAAGATAAAAAAGTTTTATATCAATTAGCAAATGGAATAAAAGATATCGCAATTCTTCTATCCTCATTCATGCCGGAAACATCGGAAAAAATAGCAAAAACATTTAATTTTGAAATATCATTAAAACAATTAAATGAACCATTAAAAATCTCAAAGATTAAAAAGTCAGATATTTTGTTTAAGAAAATATGAAATTTATATTTAGGATAAAATAGATGGTTGGATTTGATTAAACTAGGCTCTTATTTTAATAATTAAAACCTTACTCTCTTTTATGTTCTCTGTAAAAATCTTTTTCTTCTTGGGTTGCATTTACGTAAGCCATATAAGGAATACGACTTCCCACAAATACAGTAAAAGTTTTATCAGCTTCGCCATCGTGATTTTCGTCTATTATCCATCTTTTGGCTAGTTGAATACCCTTTCCTGAATAATCAACCCAGTTTTTTGGAACAGGCAACGGAACAAAACCAACTCCAACTAAAGCGACCAATCCTGCGGTTTTCAATCTTGTCTTTATTGACTCTTTCATACAAAATATCAGCACTCGGAGTTTTTAAACCTTTTTGTTGTTATAATTATCTAATTACAACAAATCTTATTCTGCCGTTTTAGTTATGAAAATATGCACAGCTAACTTAACAGCTCAAAAATCAGTTAATTTTATAAACATAATGGCATTACAAAAATCATGAGAACGTTAACAGCAATTATAAGGAAAGGGGAAAAACAATTTGTAGCTTTATGTCCTGAATTAGATGTAGTTAGCCAAGGCTATACTATTGAAGAATCAATTAAGAATCTAAAAGAGGCTGTTGAACTGCATATAGAAGTAATGGGTTTGCCAGAAGATATTACCTCAGGGGATACAATACTAATTAATTTTGAAGTAGATAATATTGCAAAAACTACCAAGATTATCAGGTAAAGAAGTAATAAAGGCTCTTTCTAAAGCAGGTTTCAAGTCAATAAGACAAAGAGGAAGTCATGTTTTTATGGCTAAAGATGCAATTGAAGTAATTAATAAAATAACAACAGTAGTTCCAATGCATCGAGAAATTGATAAGGGCACTTTATTGAACATAATACGTCAAGCAAAATTAACTAGGGAAGAATTTTTAAATCTCCTATAATAAAAATAACAATGATACACAAAATACCCTACTCAGACTTTGAAAAATTAGATTTGAGAGTAGGAAAAATACTCCAAGTAGAAGACCATCCAAACGCAAATAAGCTCTACATCCTAACAGTAGATTTAGGAGAAGAAAAACCAAGAACAATAATAGCAGGTCTAAAACCATATTACAAAAAAGAGGAACTAATAAATAAAAAAACAATCTTCATAGCTAATCTCGAGCCGAGAAAAATCCTCGGCTTAGAAAGCAATGGCATGATCCTTGCAGCAGACAATGCAAAAGGAAAAGTTATATTCTTATCTCCAGAAAAAGACATTGAAGAGGGAGCTAAAATAAGATGAAATACTTAGAATATAGCATCAAAAAAGAATTAATTGCTCTAAAAGATATGTGCTGGGAAGAAGAAAGAATAAATAAAGAAAGAATAGAATTATACAGAAAAAAAGTCTATAAATACAAAGAACATGGATATAATGTAAGGATACATGAACTAATTATAGACCAATTAGATAAGAGATTAACATTAATGATGAAAAATCAATCCAACCCAAAAATTCTTGCCCAAAAGCCTTCTTTTTCTTCATAATCATTTTTTCCTATAAGTTTAGCAGCCACTCTCTTATACGCCCTGGCAGCCTTGCTTCTAGGATAGGCATAAACCAGAGCATTCTTCATTAAAACAGATCTTGGAATATTCCTATCTTCAGGAATAATCCCCAAAATGGGTAATTCAAGCATATCCCTAATATTAGAAATAGGCATCTCTATCTTATCTCCTCTTACCCTTGTTACAATGACTCCTTTAACTTCTTTTCCAAGCTGTTCTGCTAATTTACTTGCTTTTAATGCGTCAGTAACAGCAGGAATTTCAGGATTAGTTACAATAACAATCTCATCTGCCGCATCTAATGCTGCTATAGCCTCATCACCTAGCCCGGCAGCAGAGTCAAGAATAATAAAATCAGTCATTTTCTTAAGTTTTCTAGTAACCTCCTTTAGCTTATCATGTTGCAAATTTCTTAATTCCCTGATAGATAAAGAACTTGGAATAATCTTAGTTCCAGACTCATGTTCATAAATAGCATCTGAAATTTTTGCTTTTCCTAAAAGCACATGATTTAAACTAACAGGCACAATGGGTGCGCCCAAATGCAAACCAATATTTGGAGTTGTCAAATTTGCATCTATAACAACTACATCTTTCCCAAATTGATTTATAGCTCCGCCAAGATTAATAGCAGATGTTGTTTTTCCAACGCCACCTTTTCCAGATGTTATTGTAATTACTCTTGTCATATTTAATTAGAGATTTTTACTCTTAGGTAAAACAAATTATTTTAGAGCACTTATAAACCTTTCTAAAATATCAGCATATTCTTTTAGCATGTCTAAATTTATATTGATCGTTTCCCCTTTATAAAACACTCTTAAATTAACACCTTTCCTGAATTCATTTTCCCTCACTTTCTCTAATTTCTCTATATCTCTAAATAATTCATACATATCAAGTACCTTGCTTATTAAAGAATCAGATTTGTATATCTTCTTTAATTGCAGAAGTTTTGCCCGTGGAGCTTCAGGAACCTGCTTCCATTTCTTCGATTTTTTTGCATTATCAATAAGAACTTCAAGAGCATATTCAATCATATTGCTCCATCTCAACAACAAATTCAGGATTACATCGCAAGTTTTAGTATATTTCAGACTCACATAGAGAAGATGGTCTGCACTAATTTTTTCTTTAATTATCCTCTCCATTCACAATTAACTCCAAACTAACTAGGGTAAGACAAAAAAGACTCGTTGTCTTTAAATACCTTTCTAATAAATATCATATTTTCAACCAAGATTCAAAATAGCTTCGGCAATATCCCCTCCTGCATCCTCAAGGGATTTCCTTGCCTCTTTCTCGTTCTTTCCTGTTTTTTCCATTACAAGTTTAACATCATTTTCTCTAATTCCTGTTTCTTCCTGTCTTGCCTCCCCAGTTATCTGCCAGCTCTCCTGCCCCTGCATATTAATCCTTTGCACACTAGGATTCTCTATTATAATCCTTCCGTCATTTTTTTCAATAATTACCCTTTCTGCATCTATCTCTTCCTGGTTAATACCGAGTTGCTTCATCATCTGCTGCATTTTCTTAGGATTCAATCCACCAAGCCCTGGAATCATGATTGAAGATGAGAAAAAGGTTATTTATAGTTTTCGTAAAAGTTATTTTTATTATTATATTAAACTAATAATCTCTCCAATAAATAATCAACAAGGGCCTCTCCAGGAAGCCCTTCTCCCACTGTCCAATATTCAGCAGGCAAAGCATCTTTATCAGCAGAAACCCCTCTACCTGCAACCTCTAACAATTCTTTGTCATTTATTCTATCACCCATAGCAATAACCTCTTCAGATTTTATATTCAAAAAACCTAATAATCTCCTCAAACCTTCTCCCTTTGAGATACTATGCTTTTGTATATCGAATGCCTCTCCATTCCACATTATCTTTAGCTCTTCATCATAATCGTGCTTTTTTACTATATCGTAAACTCCTCTTGCTTCATCCTTAGAATGTATTGTCAAAATAAACTGCTTGGGCTCAAAACCCAAAATAGATGCCATAGACTCTTCCTCAGATCTAACAATCTCATTTCTTATCGCAGCAATTTTCTTAAAGTAGTCTTCGCCATAATCGAAATGCTGCATTATCTGCCCTCCAATCAAAGACAAATTGCCATTTTCTGCCTGTAGAATCACGCCCTCTCCAATAATTGCTGCGTACATTGACTGAATATAGATTAAACTCCTTCCAGAAGAAATGCAAACCTTTATTTTACTTTTCAGACGATTTATCTTTTCAGCCAACCTGTCACTAATTTTATAAGTCTCTATATTCGCAAAATATTTCTCGCCAGTTTCTCCTTCTCTAATCTTAGTCCCTCTAGGAATAACTACACCATCACTATCCAAAATAAGAAGTTTTATCCTGCTTAATTTATCATTTGATATCTCTTTATTTAGCATATTAAACTGTTACAGGAAAGAAAAATTTCAAAACTAAAACAAATAAAATTATCACTATAATAAATCCTATAACATGCTGTGGACTAATCGTGAATCTGCTTTTATATTCCTCATCATATCTCATCAGCCCCCCAAATGCCCCAGGCATTGAAATCTTATTATTAGCCATATAATTTCAACAAAACACTCCTATAAATATTTATCTCTTTTTCCTTCTAACTTACTTATCCTTTCATTTAATCTAACAACTCCGCTTTGTATATCCTTAGTCTTATCAATAATTAGCCTCTTAAATTCCTTCAGCTCGCCTAAATCTCCTTTGATCCCAAACAAAACGCTTATTACAACACCTAATAATGCAAATATTATACTAGTTATAGAAAGCATTATAGTTATTTCTGTTGGGTTATTTCCAAACAACTTAATCAATATCAATACTGTTGAAATAATAATAAAAATTATGGCTATTATACTAAACAAAATTCTAACGGCATCTACAAGTACTTCAAATGTGCTTCTCATATTAAAAATCTAGCAATAACATATATAAAAAATATTATCACGAAAACTAAATAAAACCAAAACAATATTTTTTCCAATACACTAACATATTTCATATATGTAAAGACCTACTATTATATTTATATTTTCTCATCCAATTTCCATAATAATTTCTTCTTATCTCTGCCTCTAATATCCTTCCCCCACAATACAAAAATTCTATTTATTTTGCTCCAAACCCTCTTCGGGGCAATCTTCATTAACTCCAATTCAGTTTGATGAGGTATTTTAGTCTTAACTAACCCTAAAACATTACTTAATCTATGGACATGAGTATCTACAGTAATTCTATCCTTATTATATATCTCTATCAAAACTAAATTGGCCGTTTTCCTGCCAACCCCAGGAATCTCAACTAATTCATCAATATCATCAGGCACTCTTCTATCATATTCCTTAATTAAAAATTTAGATGCCGCTATAACATTTTTTGCCTTAGTTCTATTGTAATTCAAGCTTCTAAAAACTTTCAAAACATCTTTATACTTTGCCTTGCTTAATCTATCCAAGCTATTGTATTTTCTAAACAACTTTTCAGCAATAGGAATAGTGGTTTCGTCTCTTGATTGAGCAGACATGATAGTAACAATCAAGGTCTTCCATCCCTCATTCCAGCCTTCTCCAGCTAATCTTTTCTCGCTCTTCCCGTATTTCCTTTCAGCTTTCTTGAAGATTCTTAAAAATTCCTCTTTCTTTCCCATCTAAAACCTCTTATAATCAAACTTCCTATGATCGATAGCTACAAGATAAACCCTTCTTTCTATTTCATCAATCTTAAAAATAAACTAAACTTATTTATAAACATGCTCCCCATCAGCCTGAACTTTTTTAGACTCTTCCATAATAACAGCATAAATATCCCTCATAATTTTCCCATATCTTCTCCCCTCTGCCTTCTCTAAAATCTCCTCCTCTCTCCCATTTTGATAAATAGGCAAATTGTATATTCTCTTAATTCTTCCTATATCCAAAGCCAGTTCCATTCTCTTATCTAATAAAGACATAACTATCTCGTCTATTCTATCTATTTCTTCTCTTCTCCTCTGAATCTCTTCACAATATGCCATTATTATCTCCGTATTTATCTAAAAACCAACATAGAAGGTCCTAAGTATAGACAACGATACAAAACCTAAGACTAACTATCCTCGGCCTTTAGAAAAAATAAGCAAATGCCCCAGCTACAAAAGCCAGTTTCTCATTCCAAAGCCCTATAGCGGATATTTGCTCCATATCCAAAACAAAGAAAAAGGCTTTATAAATTTTATTGCGACTTTTGATTTCATCCTTTTCATAAAATCAATAAGGGTCTTTTATTTTTAACTCTTTAATTACTTTAAAATCATCTACATCTTTAGTAAATAACACAGCATCATAGATTAAAGCAGTAGCAGCTATAATAGCATCAGAAAGGACAATATCATACGTCCTTCTCAAATCCCCTGCCTTGACAGCAATAGGATTAGTCACATCAATTTTCTTCCACTTTCTAAGAAACTGCAGAATACTCTCTCGTTTTTTCGCATCGTTGCAACTCTTTCCCACAAGCAATTCAGCCTCGCTAAGCGCTGAAAAGAGCAAGACTTCACTATTTAAAGAAGCTAAAAAATCCGAAGCAGGCTTATAGCCTCTTAAATGATCAATAAAGATACTAGTATCTACGACTTCCATACAATCTCCTTAAGCGCTTCTCACTTTCCTTCCTGATTCTTCTCTGATATTCTGCTCCTGTCTCTTTCATATCTTTCCAAATTCCTGCAGTCTTTTTTATAATATCATCTTCTACTTTCATAATGTTCACTTTATCATCTTCTACAATAAACATTACCTCGTCTCCTTCCTTCAAGCTTATTATTTTTCTTACATCCTTCGGTAAGGTAATCTGATAATTCCTTGTTATTTTTGCAATTCCCATTTTCAGCTTATAATTTTAGTTAATATTTCTAGTAATTTCTACTATTTAAATCTTGTTATTTTATCAAAAATAATATTCCCAAACTTTTTAACCCTTCTCTGCCTATTGAAAACATGCCTGAATTAGACTTAAAATCTATAGAGAAAAAAATCCTGGAATTCTGGGAAAAGGAAAAAATATATAAATTTAATGAAAAAACAAAGAAAAAAATATATTCTATTGATACACCTCCTCCAACAGTCTCTGGAAAAATGCATGTCGGGCATGCATTTTCTTATTCTCAGGAAGACTTTATAGCGCGCTTCAAAAGAATGTCTAATTATGAAGTCTTCTATCCATTTGGAACTGATGATAATGGTCTCCCAACAGAACGTCTAATAGAAAAACTAAAAAATGTAAAATCCAAGTCAATGTCGAGATCAGATTTCATCGCTCTCTGTTTAAAAACCTTAAAGGAAATCACACCAGACTTTATACAAGACTGGAAAAATCTTGGAATCTCGTGTGATTATAATATCTATTATTCAACAATAAATAAAAACTCGCAAAAAATTTCTCAGCAATCTTTCTTAGAGCTTTACAAGAAAGGCTTAATCTACCGAGAAAAATTCCCCACTATTTATTGTCCAGAATGTCAAACTCCAGTTGCGCAAGCAGAGCTTGAAGACAAGCAAAAATCAACTCTTTTCATAACTATAAAATTTAAAGTAAACAATCAAGATTTACCTATAGCAACAACAAGGCCAGAACTTTTAGGAGCTTGTGTCGCAGTGTTTGTAAATTCAGAAGATAAAAGATACAAAAATCTAATAGGAAAAAAAGCAACGGTCCCGCTATTCAATCATCAAGTTCCAATATTAAAAGATCCTTCGGCAAATATGGAAAAAGGTACAGGAGTATTAATGATCTGCTCTTATGGAGACAAATATGATGTAGAAGCAATAAAACGCCATAAATTAGCTCCAAGAGTAATTCTTAGCAAGGAAGGAAAATTAACAATTCCGCAATATAAAAATCCATCAATAAAAGAAGCTAGAAAAAAAATATTTGAAGACCTAAAATCTAATAACTTAATTCTAGAACAAAAAACAATTGATCACAATGTCAATGTGCATGATAAATGCCAAACAGAAATAGAATTTCTCCCAATAGAGCAATGGTTTATAAAAATTCTTGATAAAAAATCTCAATTAATTCAACAAGGCAAAAAAGTAAAATGGCATCCTCAACATATGTTCAAACGATATGAAAACTGGATTAATGGATTAGAATGGGACTGGTCTATATCAAGAAATAGGCATTTTGGTATCCCAATTCCTGTCTGGATTTGCGAAAATTGCAAAGAAATTATTCTTCCTAAAGAGTCAGATCTGCCAATAGACCCAATTCAAACTAAAAAGAATTGCCCTAAATGCAGCTCTCCTCTAATTCCTGAAACAAAAGTCCTCGATACATGGGCAACCTCCTCCTTAACACCGCAAATAGCATCCTCTCTAGTTAATAACAAAATCAAAATTCCATATTCTCTAAGACCTCAAGCACACGACATAATAAGAACATGGGCATTTTATACAATTGTAAAATCTTTGCTACATGAAAATCAAATTCCTTGGAAAGAAATAGCAATCTCTGGCTTTGTCACATTAGAAGGTCAAAAAATGTCAAAAAGTAAAGGAAACATCATTGACCCTCAAGAAATAATGAAAAATTATGGCTCTGATGCCCTGCGTTATTGGGCGTCAACCTCAAAATTAGGAGAAGATCTAGACTATCAAGAAAAAGATATCATTACAGGAAAAAAATTTATTACAAAAATACTAAATGCAACAAAATTCGTCTTCCTAAACCTCAAACATCAGCAAAAACAGCTAAAATTAATAGAAACAGATCGCTTATTCCTTTCACAATTAACCAATTTAATAAAAATAGCAATAGAAGCATTTGAAAATTATAATTATTCAAAAGCAAAATTAGAAACAGATAATTTTTTCTGGAAAGCATTTGCAGACAATTATCTAGAAATTATAAAAAATCGCGTTTACAATGGCACAGAAGAACAAAAAGCATCAGCATTCTACACTCTATATAATTCTCTGCTGACAATTCTCAAACTCTATGCCCCAATTACCCCATTTATTACAGAATATCTCTATCAAGAATACTTCAAAAAACACGAAAAAACATCTTCAATCCATCTTTCACAATGGCCAACTCCAATCAAAATAAAACAAAGCAAAAATGATAATCAAATCTGGCAAACTCTTATTGAAATAATATCAAAAGTCCGTCAAGCAAAATCAGAAGCCAAGAAATCTATGAATTCGCCAATAACTCTTGCATTAGAAAAACAAAACCTAAAATCTCTATCACCCTATTTAGAAGATCTAAAGGCAGTTACAGCATCAAAAGAAATCAAAGAAGGCGAGTTTAAAGTTGAGTTTGTTTAGAAATCACTTCTGCTCCAAACCTTCAGCCCCAGCTTTCAAATCTTTCTTATCCTCAGAAAAGACTATAATTAAACTGATTCTGCCTTTGTTCAATTTCCTTAAGTTTATCATAATTTCTCTCAAACTCTTTCTTAACTTCGTTTCTAGAACTAACGGTATATGCTACAAAAGTAAATATAGCTACATACCAAAAGGGACTCATCCTTCTATTTTTCAAAATAGAAATATCATCTTTAATTTTTCTAATATTTCCTTCAATTTCCATAATTTCCTTAATAATCTTGGTGATTAATGCAATTCCGCACCAAAAACTATATAAATGCTTCATTATTAATTAATAATTAGATTAAACCAACACTAAAAATGATAACTAAAATTAGTAAAGGCCTGCAAATAACAATTCCAGCAGAATTCAGAAATAAGCTGGACTTAGAAGTTGGAAGCAAAGTTGAAATAGACCTTGAAGATAATAAAATAATAATTAGCCCGATAGATGAAGATTTAGAAAAGTTATTTGAAGAGGCAAAACATACAAAGGCCAAGTTTCACTTAACAGCTGAAGAAATAGACGAATTTAACGAACATGGAATTCTTAGACGCTAACATTTTTATCTATGCTTTTTATGAGAATGAGAATACGGAAAAATGTCAAGAGATAATAAAAAATGGGGGGGCGACAAATAGTCTGGTTCTTACAGAAACATTCAATACCTTACAAAGAATAACAACTAAAGAAAAAGCCGAAAAAGCAATAAGAGGGATACTAAAATTAAATATTGAAATAATAAGTTTAGATACTAATTTAATCTTTGAGTCATTAAAAAGAATAGATCAATATAATTTGTCTTTTAGCGATCTAATTCACTATACTTGTGCATTTCTAAATAATTGCGATTCAATTATCAGCTATGATAAAAATTTTGGCAATGAAAAGAATTTAAAAATAAAAAGAAGGGAACCATAACTTAAAATAATGGTAAAAAATTAAGAAAGTCAGGGAGTATTGAGAAATAAGAATGAAAAAATCCCAAGCAATCCTAAACCTCATAGCCATAATAATAACCTTAATACTAATAGGAATTGCAATCTGGCAGCCACTGGCAAAAACTCTCGAAAATAGAGAAGAAATAAAGTCTTTCATTCTTGGCTATGGTCCTTTGGCGCCAATAATTTTAATTATAATAATCGCCCTCCAAGTCCTTTTTGCCCCAATTCCAGGCCAGACAGCAGGCCTTGCCTCAGGATACCTATTCGGCCCTATATCAGGCACTCTTTACAGTATGATTGGCTTAATAATCGGCTCGTATATTGTTTTCTCTCTTTCAAGAAAATTTGGCAGGCCGTTCGTAGAAAAATTTGTAAAACAAGATACTTTAAAAAAATTTGATCATTTCTCATCAGAGAACGGACTCTTAACATTATTCATAATCTACCTTCTCCCTGCTCTTCCAGACGATGCTATCTGTTATATGGCAGGACTTACAAACATAAAAATAAAAAATCTCATGATAGTCTCTGCAATAGGCAGACTCCCTGGTTTCATTGTTCTAAACCTAGTAGGAGCAGGTCTTGCCTCCCAAAACTCGCAATTCACAATATCATTATTTGTAACATTCACAATAATCTCAATTTTCCTATTCTTATATAAAAATGAAATAGAAAAATTGACAATAAGAGTAATAAACAAATTCAAACATAAAGATAAATTGCAAGGCTAACTAGAAAAATAAGTCTGCAAATTTTATACTATTCCTTCTCATATTTTCTACAATAAAGATCCATTGCTCTTTTTACAATATTAGGATTATAAACATCTAATAATTCTCTAACTTTCTGAAGTGCAGAAGAGTAGGCTTTCTTAGAATCAGCCTTTAATTCTTCTATTACAACTTTTCTATTCGCCTCCAACTGCAATAAAATAAATTGTCGAGATGGTATTTCATTTAATTCTTTCGTTATTTCTTCCAAAGATAAAGATCTATCAAAAATATTTGCCATACAATTAATCCTAAAGATAATATTATTTATATATTTTTATATTATCTAACAAAATGAAAAAACCCTAACCTTTATTAACCATATCTTCTCTTTTTCAATATGTCAGAAATTACAGAAAAGCAAAGGCAAGAACTTGAAGAATTAGTTGAATTACTTGGAAGTATACGGGGCAGGCATACTGAGTTAGTGACAGTATATGTTCCTGCAGGATTCAACCTGCCTATAATAACAAGACAATTAGAAGCGGAAAAATCAACAGCAGCAAATATAAAATCAAAAGCTACAAGAACAGCGGTAGAAGATTCTTTAGAGAGGATTATTAGGGAATTAAAAAATTACAAGCAAAATCCAAAAAATGGCTTAGCAATATTCTGCGGCAATATTTCAGAAAAAGAAGGTGTGCAAGATGTTAGACTATGGATTTATGAACCTCCAAGGCCCTTAAATGTAAGGCTCTATAGATGTGATCAAATTTTTATCATTGACACCCTAAAAGAAATTCTGGAAGCAAGTGAGAATTATGGTCTTCTGGTAATGGACAGACAAGAAGCCACCATAGGTCTTTTGGAAGGAAAACAAATTAAATTTATAAGACATTTAACATCAGGAGTGCCTGGAAAAGTAAGGGCGGGAGGACAATGTCTATCTCCCGATACTTTGATAATGAAAGATAATGGTGAAATAATAGAAATAAAAGACTCGCATAATCCTCTGGCAGTTATCTCGGAGAATTTTAATAAAGAAAGCACGGAAGAAACTCCCATAATGGCTAAATGGGAGAATGAAAAGGACTTATTTAAAGTAATTACTTCGTATCCGAGGTTTGAAATAAAATCCTCTAAGGATCATTTATTTTTTGTGAGAACGCAAAATGGTATAGAAGAGAAAGCTTTATCTGAAATAAAAGAAGGAGATTATCTTATTATGCCGGAAAAAGTAAACCTATCAATAACAGAAGAGCAAGAAATAACTTTTACTCCTAAAATTAAACAAGACTGGAATATGAGGAAAGTAAATATTCCAAAAAGCGTAGATAAATCTTTTGCAAAAATATTGGGCTATTATTTAGGAGATGGAAACTATGAAATTGGTAGAATCGCATTCTCTGAGCAAAGAAAAGAAGTTGCAGAATTTTATCAAACCCTACTTGACGAATATTTTGGTGTAAAATCTTCAATAAGATTTAGAGAAAATAAAGGGTACTATCAAATAAGAGCAGGAAGTAGAATTATTGCTCAGCTATTTAAAGAAATATTTAAGGAAAATAATAAGACATTGAATCAAACTATTCCCCCGCTAATATTAAAATCTCCTGACTACATTCTTGCCTCTTTTATTTCGGGATTTTTTGATGCAGAAGGATACGTCTCAGTTTCAAGAATAGCATTAGGGATAAATAATCAAATTTTAGCGAAACAACTCCAATTTTCATTGCTTAGACTAGGAATTATTTCATCTATAAATGAATATGATAATAGAAAAAATCCTTATTCCAAAAAAACAAGATATACTTTAGCAATTGACGATTTAGAATCACTAAAGAAATTTCAAGAGATAATTAGATTTAGCTCACTAGAAAAGCAAGAAAAAGTTGATAATTTAATAAAAAATAGAAGTAATAGAAATAAAGTAAGGCAGATAGTAGCCACTGGAAAAGAGGTTGCTCAAATAATAAGAAATGTGGGTTTAAATACCACGCAATTTAGATGTCCAGACTTCTTTGCTAATAAAAAGCAAATAAGTAAAGAAATATTTAAAAAAAGAATATTAAATAAAATACAAAATCAAGAATTAAAAAGAAGATTAGAAATGTTCTATTTGTCAAATCTTATGGCTGTTAAAATAAAGAAAATAGAGCCTATAGGGGCTCAGAAAACAATAGATATAGAAACAAAGAATCACAATTTCTTAGCTAATGGATTAGTAGTCCATAATTCTTCTCAGCGTTTTCATCGTATTACAGAAGGACTCGCAAAAGAATTCTTTAGGCGTGTAGCTGAAGAAATGAAAAAAATATTCTTTGACATGCCCAAACTAAAAGGAATTTTAATAGGCGGACCTATTCCAACAAAAGAAGATTTTCTAAAAGAAGGAGAATTAGTAACCGCATTGAAAAATAAGGTTATTGCTATAAAAGATCTTGGCTATACTGACGAGCATGGCTTAGAATTATTAGTTGAACAATCTCAGCAAGATATCGCAGAACAAGAATTAATTAAAGAAAAAAATATTCTGGAAAAATTCTTTGAAACACTTGGAAAGCATAGGGAAAAAGCAGCCTATGGAAAAGAAAAAGTAAAATTGGCCTTAGAAAGAGGAGCAGTAGAAATTCTTCTTATATCGAAAAAAATGCCAAAAAAAGAAGCAGAAGAATTAGAAAAATCCGCTTTGAATATAGGTTCAGAAGTAATAATAATCTCAACAGAAAATCAAGATGGGGAACAATTTTATAATCTAACAAAGGGCGTAGGAGCCATCTTAAGATTTGCTTTAGAATAAAGAATATTTCCCACAATAAAAATACTTATAAGCTGATTTTGATAAAAATAACCATGTCAGACCATAAAAGGGGCCTAGAAAGCTTAGTTCTTACATCTTCAATAATTCTAAGCGGATGTAATGTAATAGACCGTATTACAGAGGATAAAAAAGAAATTGAACTCAGAAAAGGAGGATATAATCCAGCCCATGTAGACAGTTGTGGTCCAGTTTCATTAAAGAATCTCTTGGAAAAGTTTGATATATCCATAGAAACGAAAGATATAAGCAAAGATATATTGAAAAATAATGAAATAAGAAATATAACAAGAACAATCTTAGGATTAATAAATAATGAAGCAATGCGAATAACCTTTCATGAAGAAATAAACAAAATATTAAAAAAATATTTCAATAAAGAAAATTATGAAATAATAATAAAGACAGGAAATAATAAGGAACTAAAATCAATTCTAAAAAAATCTATGGAGCAGGATAAAAACGGAATAGTTTTAGTTAAAAAAGAAAATAATCCCTTTACCTATCACTATATAGATTTCCCCAATCTAGTTAATCCTTTAAACTACTACAATGAAAAGACAGTAGTCTGTAAAATATATCTAGTAGAAGAAAAACTAAATAGTATAGTGGGGCGTTTAATTAAATCATCAAATGACTTCTCTAGATTTTTAGATATGATATATAAAAAGTATTATCATGCCTCTTTCCCTGAATTTTCGCTATATCAGGGGAAATAAGCTTTCGGAAATTTTTCCCTTGATAGATAGGAAAAGAAAGATACGGAAATTAATTTCTTTTCCTATAATTAAATAAGAAAATATAACAATAAACAATTTAAATAACATATATATAGATTTATATGGATAAAAAAAGAAAAAAAGAAGATTTAGTCTTAGAAGCAAAGAGGTTTTTTAATGCATATAAAAAAGAGATAGTAGAAACAGCAAGAGAAGGAGAAAAAGTTGTAAGAATAAAATTTCCTGACCTATCTAGATTTTCACCAGAACTAGCAGATGTTCTAATAGACGATCCAGAAGAAACTTTTGAACTTCTAGAAACAGCATTGGAAGAATCAGAGCTAGTGAAAAATCCTAGAATAAGAATCTTAGACCCTCCTCAAAGTATACATATAAAAATAAGAAATATCAGAGCAAAAAATTTAGATCAGCTAATTTGCGTGGAAGGGATAGTAAAACAAACATCAGATGTAAGACCACAAGTCGTAAATGCAAGATTTGAATGCCCTAGTTGCGGAGCAATCCTCTCGGTCCTGCAAATTGATAGAAAATTTCGCGAACCGTCAAGATGTTCATGCAACTGGAAAGGCAACTTTAAACTTCTTTCCAAAGAAATGGTGGATGTTCAAAGATTAGTAGTAGAAGAATCATCTGATTCCCTAGAAGGAGGAGAGCAGCCAAAAAGACTAAATATTTTTCTAAAAGAAGATCTTGTAGATCCTAAAATAGAAGAACGTACCACTCCAGGAAGCAGAATAAAAATCTATGGAATTCTTAAAGAAGTTCCTGTTCCAATACAAACTGGCATTTCAACAAGATTTGATATAGCCCTAGAAGCAAATAATCTTATTATAATGGAAGAATCATTTGAAGAGTTGAATATTTCAGAAGAAGATGAAAAAGAAATAACAGAACTAGCGGCAGATAGCAATGTATTTAAAAGATTAGCTGAAAGCATAGCCCCAAGTATCTACGGATTCGAAAAAATAAAAGAGGCGGTTCTTCTTCAAATATTTGGAGGAGTAAAAAAAACAAAATCAGATGGAGGATCAACAAGAGGAGATATTCACGTTTTGCTTGTGGGCGACCCTGGTGTAGCAAAATCAGTGATGTTAAAATTTATTGCGACAGTTGCCCCAAAAGGAAGGTATGTTTCAGGCAAAGCAGCTACAGCGGCAGGACTCACAGCAGCAGTAATAAAAGATGAATTTCTCAAAGGATGGTCGCTGGAAGCAGGAGCAATGGTTTTAGCAAACAAAGGGGTTGTTTGTATAGATGAAATAGAAAAAATGAGTGAGCATGACAGATCAACAATGCACGAGTCAATGGAACAGCAAAGCATAAGTATCTCCAAAGCAAATATCCAGGCGACATTGAAAGCAGAAACAACTGTCCTCGCCGCAGGAAATCCTAAACTAGGAAGATTTGACCCCTATACTCCCATACCACAGCAAATAGATATATCTCCTGCCTTATTAAGCAGGTTTGATGTGATCTTCATCATAAGGGACCTACCAAACAAAGTACAGGACGAAGCAATAGCGTCTCATGTATTAGAAGAGCACAAACAAGAAGTCATAAGAGATGTAGTACCTCATAAATTAATGCGAAAATACATCGCATACGCAAAACAAAAAATAAAACCAAAACTAACTGAAGAAGCGATAGAAACAATTAAAAACTTCTATGTGAAATTAAGAAATCAGTCTACAAAATCAGAATCAGATATAAAGCCAATTCCAATAACAGCGCGCCAATTAGAAGGAATTGTTAGATTGGCAGAAGCTCATGCAAAAATGCATTTAAGAAAAAAAGTAACAGCTAAAGACGCAAAAATAGCTATAGAATTATTAAAAACGTCATTGTCTCAAGTAGGTTATGATGAAGAAGCCCAAATCTTTGATATAGATAGAATCACAACAGGCATAACATCATCAAAAAGAGGGAAAATTATTCTTGTTAAGGAGGCCATCTCTCAACTAGAATCCAAACTAGGGAAATTAATTCCACTAGAAGAAATTAAAAAGGCATTAGAAAACAAAATATCAGAAACTGAATTAGAAGAAGCCATAGATCAATTATCAAAAATAGGCGACATATTCAAACCCAAACATGGATTTATACAAAAAATCTAAGCTGCCTTCTTTCCGACTGCATTAGAATAAACCCTACCATAACTAATTCTCCCATGATCCTTTTGATTATAATTGCTTCTTCCTATATTTGTAGAATAACTATTTCTCGCGCCGCTATAAACCAATCTCCCTAAAAATACATGAGAATATCCTAATGTGCCGGGAGTATATCTAACCTTCGGGCCCAAAGCTTCTAATTGCTCTTTGGTTTTATATTTATCCCTGTATTTTAATTCCTCTTCGTCTTCTTCCTTAATAAGATAGGGATTTCTCTTTCTAACAAAGCCCCTATATTTCTTTATATTAGCATAATTTCTCATAAATATCAATATAAGCATCCTTATATAAATATAACGTTCACCATGTATTGTTAACTTAACGGGTGTTGAGAACATCAAAAAATTTTAAGTTTTTCTTTTCTTTCTTGGTTCTTTATCCCACCTTGCAGATTTACATTTAGGACAAATTAAAGGCTTTTGTTTTTGAGAACGAGGTAACCATTCATTACCGCAATTGTTACATTTATATCCTTTTACTTTAACTTCTATTTCAGGCATATTTATCTTAATCATTTGTACTTTATAAATCTTACTATTATTAGTTATATTTTAATAGTAGTAATATATAACAGAAAGGTTTATATATTAGTATTACTATATTATTCTAACTGAATATAGTAATAAAATGGGAAACAAAATAAGCTGTCCAGATTGTAAAAACAAAAATATTAAGAAAGACGGAGTAAGAAAAACAGAAAATAGGGGCAACATTCAGAGATTTAAATGTAGAGACTGCTCTTATAGATTTACTCTTGACGATGGATTTTATAGAATGAGAAATACACCTCAAAAGATAACCCGGTCAATAGACTTATTTTATAGAGGCGTTTCAACAAGAAAAGTCCAAGAACATTTAGCCGTTTTTCATCCTTATAATGCTTCTAATGTTTCTGTCTATAAATGGGTTATAAAATATGCAAAGATGATAAGTAAATTCACAAATAAGTTAAAATTAAATGTTGGCAATGAGGCACAAATTGATGAAGTAGAATTTCATAGAAGGCAACATCATAAAAAGAGAATGAAAGGTGTTGATAAGAACTTCTTTATTGATAGCATTGATCCAGATACTAAGTTTATGCTGGCTTCTGAATATGCAAAAACAAGAAACAGACGAGATATTAAGGCAGTAACTACGAGAATAAAGGAAAGAACAGGTGAACAAATAAAAATAGCTACAACTGACGGATGGAATGCTTACATCAAAACCATAAAATCAGTTTTTGGCTATAACAACAAGTTAGGTAGATACAATGTATTTCATAATAGGGTAATAGTTTCAGAAAAAGACGAAGTTTTTAATTATCCTATTGAGAGATTGCATAACAGCGTGAGAGCAAGAACAAAAACCATGCGAGGTTTTCATGGTTCTATTCACTCTGCTAACGCTATAATGAAGGGTTACGAAATTTATTATAATTTCATTACTAAACATCAAGCTATAAAATGTTGTCCTTATGAATTGGCTATGCCTGAATTTAAAGAAGAATTGAAAGATATAAAAAATAAATGGTTAGCATTAATTTACAAAAGTAAAGGAATATGACATTTATTCTTTAATTAAATCATCTAGGCTATTTGTTTTTCTTGAGCTATTGGGGTTTATTATTTCTAATAGTTTTTCTAATTTTTCTCCCTTTGGCATAGATTTTCCTTGGATATATAATGAAACTGCTTGTCTAGAAACTCCTAATTTTTCGGCTAACAATGATTGGGTTTGCCCTAACTCTTTTAATCCTTTTTTAACCAAATCACTAAATTCTATATTTCTCTTTTGATTTACTCTCTGTCTTGCATTATAATCATATAATTCAGTTAAAGACTCAAATGGCTTTCCTGTATCTGGATTAGTTCTCTGTCTTGCATTATAATCATATAATTCAGTTAAAGACTCAAATGGCTTTCCT
>CAYIGH010000008.1:30657-35299 GCA_964362915.1 Candidatus Woesearchaeota archaeon
AATCCTCATACTCTGCTCTAGATTCAAATGGCTTTCCTGTATCTGGATTTGTTCTGTGTCTTACTACTGTTAATCCATAAACTGAACTATAAGAAACGCCAGCTTGCCTAGCTATACCTATTATAGACATTCCCTTAGAGTATAACTTCTCAATCTTTTCTCTTGTTTTTTCTGATAATTTTCTTGTCATAAAATATTAAAAATAGGTGTATTTTTAAAGTTTTCCATTTAATAATTATTTAGTAGTAAAAATAATTAAATCTTTCTTTATTATAGAACATTTGAAATTTGCTATGAATTATGTTCCTTTTTAGCACCCGTTTAGTTAACAATATACGTTCACCACTAAAAAATTAACTGAAAAGAATAAAATAATCCAATTACTAAACAAAAACATTTAAACCTTAATTTCTAACCCTACTTATGAATAATCAAAAAGAGGATATTATAACTCCGTCCAAACTGGCACAATTATCTATGGAACAGTTCAAAAGGCATATAGCTTATAAATTCAGAATAGGCGCAATATTATCAGGAAAACCTATTCTAGAAAATGAACGCTTAAAATTCTTAGAATTAAACAATAAAAATATTGTTAGAGTTAATATAATAGCAAATGTTGTTGACAAATTCGTTCAAGAAGTGGAGAAAAAATATGCCTCTATAACTCTAGATGATGCAACAGGCCAAATCAGAGTTAAAACATTTGGTGACGATATATCAAAATTCTCAACTCTAAATCAAGGCGATACAATCCTAATTATAGGTCTCCTCAAATACTGGAAAAACGAGGTTTACATTTCTCCTGAGATAATAAAGAAAAAAGATCCTGCATTTCTCCTAATAAGAAAACTTGAAATAGAAGCAGAAGAGCCAAAAACAATTGACAGAGAAAAATTAACCCAATTAAAAGATAAAATAATACAAATGGTAAAAGAAGGAGATAAAAATAACGGTATAGAAATAGAAAAGATTATTCTTGATTTGCACGAACACCCTGATATTATTAATCAAGAAATAAAAAAACTCTTGGAAGACGGCAAGGTCTATGAACCCAGACCAGGAAAACTAAGATATTTGGGTTGATAAGATTTATATTTTAACTAATAATACCACCTAATTTAAAGATTACTATGTAACAAAGTAACATAAAATTAGTATACCTAGTAACATAAATTAGATATATTATGTTATCATATACCATAATATTTATATACTTAGTAACATAATAGAAATCATGAAGCCTGAAGATCATAAAAAAGCATATGAGGAGCATAGGGAGGCCCTGGATTGGGCTATTAACCGAGGAATAGAAAAATCCCAAAGAACTATAGGTTTACATATCTCTAGAGCTATTATAGAATTATTATCTCTTTTTCTCCACAAACAAAAGATTATTACTATGGGCTTTCAGATTAATCACAGATGGTTTAAATCTGAAAAAGTAGGAGAAAAATTTCCGAATTTCTCGCAAAAAGAAATAATCATAGAAAAATTAACAGAAGTAGAATTAAAAGCTGAAGCTCTAGTTTATGGCAAACAAAAAACAGAAAAAGAAATAAAAGCTGCCCTAAATATCTTTCTTGAAGCCGAAAAGATCTTGCTAAATCTAATAGGAAGAGAAAATGACAGAAACACAGAATAAACTTATAGCAAAAGCAATCGACTTTATATCTTTTATAGTAGAACATAAGATAAAATTAACTAAAGCCGTACTTTTTGGTTCAGTGCTTACAAAAAATTTCGACGCAGAAAGCGACATTGATATTTTTTTAGAAACAGATGAGGCGGAAAATAAATTAAACACATTGCTTAACGAATTCGAAAAAACAAAAGGGGAAACATGGCGATTTAAAAGCATAGAAAATTTAATCTCTCTCAAAATAGGAAAATTAGAAAAATGGCCTTCATTAAGAAGAAGTATTCAAAGTAATGGTCTCTTACTCTATAGTTCATATAAAGAAGTTCCTGAAAAAATAGAAACCTTCATTCTATTTATTCTTAATTTCCAAAAAATTTCTAGATCTAGAAAGATAAGTCTTTGGAGAAAGCTATATGGATATAATCAAAAAATAAAAAATAATCTCTACACTAATAAAGGCATTATAGCAGAACTAAAAGGAAAAAAATTAGAAAGGGGCGTAATAATAATGCCTTCTCAAAATGCCGATGAACTCAAAAATTTTCTTAATAAAAATAAAATTAATTATAAACTCTATGAAGTTTGGAGTGATTCTCTCTAATTAAAACTAAAATATTTAGGACGAACGTTCCCACAAGATATTTAACCTTGACTTTATAGATTACTATTTCTTCAATCCAATCTTCTGCCACACATTTTTCTTGCTGGGCCTGTTCAATCTCAAGGCAAAAGTAATAATTATAACTAATGCGACAAACAAAAGCAAGAATCTCCATATATTGCTAAAGTTCCTCCAATTAATAGCTGCTCCCCAAAATATAGCCCATATGCCGCTTCCAATTAAAGCGCTTCCGACAGGTTCAACACTCAAAACACCATATCCAATTACCAAAGTAATCAACCCAATAATAATTGCAACAA
Organism: Candidatus Woesearchaeota archaeon; assembly: GCA_964362915.1. Lineage (GTDB taxonomy): Archaea > Nanobdellota > Nanobdellia > Pacearchaeales > GW2011-AR1 > JAUSIK01. The sequence continues at coordinate 33,221 of CAYIGH010000008.1, forward strand.
CAAACACCACCTTGGAATGAGCGTCTTGTGCATCATCAAAATCCCTCTGACAATAATCACATTCCTTTACATTTATAATACACCCATTATCATCATATTCAAAAACAGGTTGTCCTTTATCAGCATAACACTGATTCTGCTTTTCCTGTAATTCTCTTGGAAATGTACAATTAACCTGCTCTCCTGTAACTGCTGGCTTAGCAGGATAATATGCGTCAAACCTCCCAGCCTTACAAAAATCATCATACTGCGGACTGGGATAAAATGCCTCTATTCCCTGCCATAAAACCAAAGCATAAACTACAACTATGCCAATGCCCAAGATAAGATTTTTAACATTTATCATGAAGGTTATAAATAATTAGCATATTTAAATCCTTCTTTAACTCCTTCAAAATACTTAAGCAACACCTTTAAAAATAGTCTCATTCTAATAAAATCATGGAAAGTTATGAACAACTATTAAAAAAAGCATATCAAAAAGTCAAAGTAGTTAGTAAAAACTCTGAAAGATTCGAAATTCCTAAAGTTGAGGGCCAAGTAGCAGGGAAAAACACTATAATAACAAATATAACTGCAATAGCACTCTACCTAAGGCGCCCTATTGAACAACTAACCAAATTCTTGCAAAAAGAACTAGCAGTAGCTGGAAAATTAGAGAAAGATAGATTAATTCTAAACTCTCGCTTAAACTCAGCAAAAGTCAATGAAAAAATCGAATCCTATGCAAAAGAATTCGTTATCTGTCCTGTATGCACAAAGCCTGATACAGAAATAATCTCAGAAAAAGGGATCAAATTTAAGCATTGTCTGGCCTGTGGAGCAAAATCACCTATAAAATACAGTCTATAAAATGTACCTTAAAATTCATAAATCCTATAGAAACGTAGTGGCCCTATGTGATGCAAGTATTATAGGAAAAACATTTGAAGAAGAAAAAAAAATCTTAGAATGTAGAGAAAATTTCTATAAAGAAAAAAAAGTAACAAAAGAGGAAGCAATAAAGATATTAAAAAAAGAACATGAAGGAGACGCAACATTTAATATAGTAGGAGAAAAATCAATTCAAGCAGCAATAGAAGCAGGTCTAATAAATGAACACAACATAGCTAAAGTACAGAATATTCCATTCACTTTAATCTTAATATGAAAAACTGTAAGTTCTGTGATATAATAGAAGGAAAAATTACCGATTATAAGCTCTGGGAAAATGAAGAATTTATATTTTTTTTAGACATTAATCCTGCAAAACCTGGACATTCTATGCTCATACCAAAAGTGCATATTGATTATTTCTTTGATTTAGATGAGGACACTTATCTAAAATTATTCAAAATAGCAAAGATACTTTCCGAGCCACTAAAAAAAGATACAAATGCTGAAAGAATTGGAATAGCTGTCGTCGGTTTTAATATTCCGCATGCTCATCTGCATCTTATACCCTTGCATGGTTCAAATGAACTTTTTGACCCAAAATCCTTTACAAAAGCAAAACCAGAAGAATTAAAGGAAATGCAAGAAAGAATTAAACAATATATATCTAACTTAACTTAAACATGCAAACTATATTCTTCCAAAAAACCTCAGAATTAAGAAGAAATAAAGACGAACTAGAAAGAAAACTTAATATAAAAATTAATATAAAAGGGAAAAAAGTAACAATAAAGGGCTCTCCAATAGACGAATACGAGGCCTCTTTAGTCCTAGACGCAATTAACTTGGGTTTCTCAGCAAGAAACGCCCTCACATTAAAAGACGAATCAAAAATATTCAGAATATTGAACATAAAAGATATAACAAGAAAAAAAAACCTGGAAAATGTAAGAGCTAGAATAATCGGCAGGGAAGGAAAAACAAAAAGAACAATAGAAAACATCACGGGCTGTGATATTATAATCAAAGATAACGAAATAGGTATTATCGGAGATGCTGAATCAATAGAAAATGTAATAACGGGAATCTCCAATTTGGTAAGAGGGACAAAGCAGTCAAATACTTATAGATATCTGGAAAAAATGAATAAAAGAAAAAGAGAATCTTTATAAAATCGGTTTCTCTCAAAATTCTGAGTCCCTGTAG
>CAYIGH010000009.1:0-33615 GCA_964362915.1 Candidatus Woesearchaeota archaeon
TTCAGTTTGCTTGTGGATTGATTACTTGGAGAGCCTGTCTATGCGGATAGGCTCTTAGCATCATTAAGCGGATTATTAAAAATAAAAAATGATGATCAGTATAATTTTCTATAAATTTAGCTCGCAGTATTTTAATAAATTGTCTCTGATTTTCTTTTTTCTTCTTTTTAACAATTCTCCTGAATTATTTTAAAATTCCAACTTCTTTTAGACCGATAACTTTAAATATCAATTGATATTGTATTATATCAGATGAAAAGAAAAGATATTAAACAAAACATTAGTGAATATTTTTTTGCGAATCCTAGTGCAAAACATAGGGTGAGAGAAATTGAGCGAGTCTTAAAACAGCCGCTTCCTTCTGTAATAAGGTACTGTAAAGAACTTGAAAAAGAAGATATTTTATTAACAGTCAAGATGGGCGATGTTATATTCTACACAGCAAACAGAACGAGTGAAAAATACTTGTTGGAGAAGAAATTCTATAACCTAAGATTAATTTACGAATCAGGACTTGTAGAATATTTAAGGCAGGAATTAAGCAACCCCGCGATAATTCTTTTTGGCTCGTTTGCAAAAGGAGAAGATGCAGAAACGAGCGACATTGATTTATATATAGAGACGCCATCAAAGAAAAAAATTAATTTGGAAAAATTTGAAAAACTGCTAAAAAGGAAAATACAGGTGTTTCAGCATAAAAATCTCAAAGAAATAACAAATTTGCATTTGGCGAATAATATTATAAACGGCATTATACTCAACAGTTATGTCGAGGTTTTTACATGAAAGAATCAAACTGGAATGACTGCTTAATAAATAATTCTGCAAAAATTATAACTCCCGATATAAAAAGAGCAGAGTCATTAGAAGAAACCGCGGAGGAAAGAATTAGATTAATTGCGCAAATAACTGAAAAGAACTGCAATTTTGTTTTTGAGGATTATTATACTTCATTGTTGGAATTGCTGCAATCAATGATATTCAAAAAAGGATACAATGTATTAAACCATGTCTGTTTAGGATTTTATTTAAGAGACGTTCTTAAAAGAGATGACTTATTTCTTTTATTTGATGACTTGAGATATAAGAGAAATTCACTTACTTATTATGGAAAGAGAATGGACTTTGAAACAGCAAAACAAGCAATAGAAAAATGCAAGAGAATAGTTAAGGAGCTACAAAAATGACAACCTACACTCTCTCACCCTCATCATTGAATCTTCTTGAAGAATGTCCTCGTTGTTTCTGGCTTCAGGTTGTTAAAAAGATAAGAAGACCTCGTGGACCGATGTCTTCCATTCCAATTAAAATGGATTCTATCATAAAGAAGTATTTTGATGTTTATAGAAAGAAAGGAGTTTTACCGCCATTAATTAAAGGAAAAATTAGAGGTGTTCTTCCTCTTGATATGCCAAAAACACTTTACTATGAAGATAAAAATAATGGTGTAAAATTAAAAGGTCTTCCAGATGAATATTTACAAACTGAAAATAAATCCATAGTCCCTTTTGACCATAAAACCAAAAGCAAGGCTCCAGAAGAAACACATCCTAGCTACCAATTGCAATTAGATTGCTATACTCTCTTGTTGCTAATGAATGGCTATAAAACAGAGAATTTTGGCTATCTTGCTTACTATCACCCAGAACAATGCGAGATACATAACGGAATGGATGTTCAAGTAGCTATTATGAAGGTTAAAACTGATCCTGAACGAGTCAGAAAAGCCTTAGAGAAAGCTTCTCAACTCCTCAATGGAAAACTACCTAAAATTAATGGAACTTGTGAATACTGCAAGTGGAAAGAGCTAAAATTTGAATAATACCCCTTTATCACCCGCATTCGACTTAAGAATCATCACCCGTTATTGCGATAGAGAGCTATTTATAGTGATTATTCTGTGGCGGATATTTAGCAAGTTGATTAGTGAGATATTGGACTATTGATTTATGTATATATCTCCCCTTTTCAGTGAGTGTACCTGTTATAATGCTCTTTCTTGATGTCTGCTTTTCTCGCCAGCTCAAACAGCCTTCTTGAGAAAGATAAATTAGTGCGTTAATATAGCGTTGGGGAGGGCTGTGATTTCCTGTCCAAAGCACTGTTGTGGAAGCAGCGCTGGTGATAAGATGAAGAAGGAGTTGGGGTTGATATTTTTCAAGGAGCATTTCAAGTTCTTCTACATTCGTGTTTGTGTGCATTAGTTTCTCTTCGTATTTTTCATATTTAAACTTTTCTTAAGATTAAAAATCATCTTCAAGAGCCCTTATCAATTTTGAATATTCATGGTAGGCGTTTTCAACTATATCTTTTCTATAGAAAAGATATTTGTTCTCTATTCTTTCAAAGTGTCTTTCTTTCAATTTTTCTGGACTGGCTGCGTGTTCAATCTGCATATCTTTTACAAGTGCTTTTTTATAACTATTTAATCTATCTAAGCTTATAGTACAGTCAATATCATGACCCAAATAAAAAGTAAAAATAGAAGCATTCCCCAATGTTGAATATAAGATTCTTTTAGAATCTTCTTGAACTGGTTGTATAGTTATTATATATGGGTAATTGAGTAAAGGTTCAAAAATAAGTCTTTCTAAATTTGATTTTTCTTCATTTCTCAATATTATTTCGCCATTTTTGAGAGTTTTTAGGATAAGTTTAGGAAAGTCACCTCTTAGTATCATGTTTTAAATTAATTTAGATTCTTCTTAAAGTTTACTGTTTTCAAATTAAAGGATTTGTACGTTTAATTATAACATTTTAGAAGAGAAATGTTTTTAAGATGGTTTTTTAGTTAATTTTATGCAAGATTTTAAGAGCAATCTTTTTAGTGATAAAAGTTTGGATAGAGTTATTCAGATATTCAGTGAATTAGCCAAAGCAATTAGGGAAGAAAATGTTCCTGATAGAATTTTTGTTGGTAGATATTTGACTGATAGCGCACTACGGCCCTATCTTAAGGTTTTATACAACGCTCTGGAAAAGATGGAAGATTATTCTATTTCTCAATTTGAAAGCATTTCAAGCAAAGGAATTAGCTTTATTCAAAGTCCGAGACAGGATTTTTTCTGTCATGAGGAGTCTTGCAGAGAAATGCTTTATACATTTGCTACAGGAGAGAATAAATTTAGCTGCGGCCTGAGGGAGGGACTTGAAAATATTGTTCATTTACTGTATAATTATCGTGCTATTTTGGAATTTGAAGGGAGAAAGGGTAAGGATTCTAAATTTTAGACGCATATTCTTTAGTGAATTTTATACTTTTTATAATTCAAACAGAAGTCTTTATTTCCTTTTTTATATTCTTTATAAGCCTCATCTATAATCTTTATAGCTTCTTCTGAGTTTTTTGCCAGAAATAACAATTCTATATCTTCTCTCTCAAGGAATTTTCTTTTTAATGGCTCATTTTTTAGCCATTCTATTAGGCCTTTCCACTGCTCTCCCAAAAGAATTATTGGGATACTACAGATATGTTTTACTTGCATTAATTGCCATGCATAAAATAATTCTAATGTTGTTCCTATTCCTCCATGAGCTACAACTATGACATTTGATAAAAGCATGAAGTTGTCCAGTCTTTCTGAAAATCTTTTAAATTCTTTTTTTATGTCAACATATGCATTTATTCTTTGTTCATGAGGAAGTTTTATATTCAGGCCTATTATATGAGCTTTATTTTTCTTACTTCCTATTTTATGGCCTGCACTGGCGGCCTCCATTATTCCTGGACCGCCGCCTGTTACTAGGTCTATACCTCTTTCACCTATCATTTTTGCTAAATGAAAAACTTCTTTATATTCTTTATGACTCCTTTTCATTCTAGATGAGCCAAAGATTGTGGCTCTGAATTCTCTTTTTTTCAATTCAGCTAAGAATCGTGAGGGTTTCATATTTTCTGTTTCGATAATTTTACATCGTAAACCTTATTAATTTTTAGATATTGAGAGTAGAAGATAAAAAAGGACTCATCCGGCGACCCTCGAGGATCACTGGGGAGCATACTATTATTATAATTATTATTGATTTTATAAACTTTCTGCTTCGGGCATTCTTCTTTCATTTTAAACTTTTTAATTGTTTTAATAACGGTACAGGATTCTTGGAATTTGCAATAGCTGATGCAATTAAAACACCTTTACATCCCAATGCATAAGCCCCTTTAACATCTTCGCTTGTTGAGATTCCTGCCCCGCAAATGGGAATTATTTTTTTATTTTTAATTATTTCTATGAATCTCCTTAACTCTTTTGAGTTGTATTTTGTTATTGATTTTCCTGTTGAGATTAATTTAGGATCTTCAAATGCAATTGCGTCAGGCTTCAGCTTTATTATTTTTTTTACTTCATTGAGATTTGCAGCACAGACTATAATTTCTAAATTTAATTTTTTGCATGCCTTTATTGTTTCAGCAATTTTTTTTATTGATATTTTATGTTCTGAATGGTTCAATAATGTTCCTGATGCTCCAGCTGATTTAATTGCCTGAGCTATGATAAAGCCAGTTGCTTTATCTGTGTTGAAATAATCAAGATGCTGGGCATAAACTTTTAATCTCGTATTTTTTATATGAAAAATCTCTGTTGGGGGAACTGCAATTAATACATTGGGAAGAAATTTTTTAATTTGTTTTGCCAGATTTAAAAGCGAATTTCCGAACCTGTAATTTTTCGTGTTTATGATTATCATTTTATATCTGTTAAAGAAAATTAACTATAAAAATGCTTTGGAATATTTATATAGAGGTCTATTTATAACATTTTGGAGGTCAAAATGAAAAAATCAAAGAATAGGAGAGTGATTGCGGATTGCCGGTTTTTTCCAAGCTAGAGTAATTGTTCTTTGACAATAGCTGGAACTGAAGAAGAAGTTGTAAAGGTTGCTAAATGGCACGCAATAGAAACGCATGGCCATGAAGATACGCCAAGTATAACGCCTTGCCTTTTTTAGTTATTTTATTAAGATTGATTTTCATCTTCTTTTTTTATATTATTAAAGTCGTTTACAAGCTTAAAACTTTTTCTAATAGTAAAGGCTTAAAAATAGAGCATCCTCTGTTAAAAGATGAAAAAACTAGCTTTTTGCTCAGGGGCATTGGCATTAACTATATCAGTTGGGGCAGGAATTGTGAGATATCATCATTATGCGAATGACCCTGATTTTCTTAGCAGGGTATTATTTGATTTAAGAGGAGAAGAGCCATTAATAGAGAAATATAGAAGAAATAGAGGCACTCTCTCTGAGCTTTTGCTTTACGGGGATATTGATTCATTTAAAAAAGAGCTTGAAAAAGAGGCAAAATTTTTTAAGAATTACTCTCTTAAAAGATATATTTCAGATTACAATATAGAAAAACACGAAATAAACGAATTCTTTAGATTTGATACTGCTAAAGTTTTTAAGGCTTATTTGGATAATCAAGAGGGTTTTTTACGCGAGAAACTTCAAAGAGGTTATTTTTTAGATGCCTGGATTCTTGCACAACAGCTTGGAATAGACAAAAGAAAAACAGCACTTCTTTTTCAGAAACATGAGGTGCAGTATAATGTTGATCCTATAATTGAACATCGGCCCCTTCAACAACAAAATAAACAAAAATATGAAAGTGAAATTATTATTGAAGATATTGTTAAACGAAGGCAGAGGGAATGGCTAATGATTCTTGCCTGGACATTAGAGGGCATTAAAGAATTGGAAGGAGAGGATGTTCTAAGATTATACGGAGAAACAAAAAAGAATATTATGAGAAAAGCAAAGCAGAGATATCAGCAAACAAAAGATGCCAAAAATCTCCTTTCCCAAGAAGAGATACAATATATTGAGAATCTAGTTGAAGATTAATTGCAATTCCAACTGTCTTGGACTTTCCATGTAGCACCTTCTTTTACTAATTCAGAGCAACTGCAACGAAGGGAGGTGTCTATATATTTTGGTTCTGGCTGTTCCTTGGTGTAAGAGAATCCAGTATCATAAAAGCAAGCTACTTTATGCTTCACTTCTCCTGCAACCTCTTGATCTTCAACTATAGTCATAAATTTACTATTCCAATCTTGAGATGCTGTTTTTCCCATGTCAGTCTCTTTACCTGGCATATCTAAATATACCATCATGGGAGGATTAACTATAAAATCCTTATAAAGAGCTGTCGGCACATCATTTAATATAGCTCCTCCTTCTCTGTCCTGCTTAAAATCGTCATTTCCTTTAGAAATCTGAAAATAATCATCAATACAATAATTACTGCCTGCCTGCGGAGCACTTTCCGCGCTTACAGCACATATAGGATTCGGGCTGGCAGATTTGATTTCAACTATAACATTACGAAAAACCGCTTCAATTCTGTGTTTTTGTCGTAAGCTAATTATGTCGGGCATAGTTTTCAAAGTGCCTCTAAATCTATTATTAGTCCAAAGGTATGCCAAAGTCCCTTCAGTTATAAGAGAATCTTGATGTAGCGGTTCAATGGGAGGATTATAAAATTCGTATTTTACTCCATCCATCTCAACATGTCTTGTAGCTTTTACAAATTGATATTCTTTGCACCACAATCCAAGCGGAGGAGCTTGGTTATTGATTTCAACAGGATTTCCCTGCTCGTCAACAGCTTCATAAAGTGCAACAACAATAAATCCTGTTTTAATATAATTCCTTTCTACTATTTGCTCTCTTCCATTTACTTCTTTTACCACACTTACTAGTCCGTAATTTGGTCCAACTCCCACAACGCCTGTTTTCCAATAAGTTTTTTCTATGTTTGGATTTGAAGAATAATATCCTCCTCTTGGATATTCTAAATATCTATCAACGTCAATTGTATCAGGATTGTTATCCGGAGCAAGATTTATTTCTTGATCCTTGCATTTTGCTTTTCCAGAATTATGGAAAATTGTGACGCATTTTACTCTGCAAATTGCTTTTGTGTTAGAAGGATATTCATCAGGATACTCAATAGGGGGCTGCTCACTAGAGTGTACTAATTGCTGGAATCCATTAGATACTACAAGAACTTTTTCTGTTTTTCCTTCATATCCTTTAACATCTTTACATTTTGCTTCAATTCTATATTCGCCCGGGCGGAAAACACTTGGAGAAAGTACTTCCTTTGACTCTTCAACAAATAAAATGGGAATCGGTTTTCCCTCTTCGTTTTTTTCGCTTTTAAAGGAAAGGAGAGGTATTGACTCTCCTTGTATGCCATCAGATGAAATAGGAATCGCTAGTGCTTCACAAGAAACCACATCACCTTGAAAATCTCCAAAAATCCATTCAGTTATTATAGGTTTACCACTAAAATCTATTCTTTCTACAGGAAGAGCTATAAATGGCGGTTTATCAATTTCCTTTGGAGAAGAGCCTCCTCGGAATAAATAATTCAGAAGATAGATGGCATCTGTTATATCAACTTTTTCATCGTCATTTACATCAGTTTGATCAAGACATTCTGGTTTAGCTCCGCTAAGAAAAAGATATTTCAAAAGATAAACCGCATCAGAAAGATCAATTCTTATGTCACTATTTGCATCACCTCTTAGTTCTAATTTAGGATTGCCTTTATCATCCCATATTCTGTCAAAGCAAAATTCTGCATCAGGAGGAATATCCGCAGAGACAATGGCAAAGTTAAAAAGCATTATCAATAAAATAATAACTCTTTTCATGATATTTAATAGAAATTTATAATATAAATATCTTGTTAATATGATATGTTCTTACTTATCATTATCATAAACTTCTCTTATTAATTCCCTCATTTCTTTATAATCCCCTGCTTCAAATAATTTTTTAAGAATAGAATCATCTTTCAACTTTTGCAGATAATCGCTCACAGCTGTTCCGTCTACTCTATTAATTTCAAAATGGCCATCATTGTCTGCATCTCGCGCATAAATATATCAATAACTAGTTCTATCAGAGATTAATATTTGCTTCCCGAATTGATTATTCCAAAGATGTACTTTTATATCTTCTAAATTATATCTATTTAAAATTTTAATAGTGGGATCTGTGCGGGATATATAACTACTATTAGTTTTACAGAAGCATTGGTGCAACAACTTCAGATAGCGTGAAGTTTTACATTGATCACAGCCAAGCTAAGCATTGGGAAATTGTTGACTATGAATTTTACAAATACAGCGGACAGAAGGAATTGAAAGAATTCAGTTGAACTAAGCTTAGCTCGCTGAACCGGATGTGGACGCCTTGGGCTTTAGCCCAAGTGTAGTTCACAGGATAGGGGTAAAGTAGTAAGATTTTCATGAGATAATTTTAATGCTTGTTTGCCCGATTTATAATTTTTTAAATTAATTATTATCATAATATTAACGCCATTTTATTTATTATGATTAATTTATTATTAGTTAAAAAGCTTGTGATTTGTCCAATTTTTGAAAGGAAAAGAATTATAAATCATAAAACAGTTATGTATTATGTCAAAAAAGAGAATGAAAGGGAAAAATCTGTTTATTGCCACTTTTATTACAATAATTATTATAATAGTGCTTTTTGTATTTGTATTAAATACTACTCTTTCGCTTGGACCAAATAAGGCAAGAGTAGTTAGGTCTGCATGCAGCGATCATGCTGATAATGACGGAGATGGTTTTTGTGATTTCTCTTGGAGAAAAGCATATTGTTCTGATGGATCAATACTAGGGGATTTAGATTGTATTAGCAAGAGTGATAATGACGAAGGAGAAGCTTGTATACCACAATGTTCTACAGACGCTGATTGTGGAATCAATGGATTTATTGGAAGCAAATACTGTGGTACTGATGGAAATGTTTATCAAGATTATAAAACCTTCATATGCCAAAATCCAGGAACTTGTAACGCTGTTTGTTCGAATCAAGTAACTTCTACTTTAATTGAAGCTTGTAGTAACGGATGCACAAATGGACAATGCAATGTTATTAATAATAGTATGCAGTCTGTAAAGGTTGCTTTTATAGGTGATCAGGATGTTAATGTAAATGCAAGAGCTGTTTTGCAATTGATAAAAAATGAAGGGGCTGATTTTGTATTACATCAGGGAGATTTAGGCTATGGAGATGAAACGAGCTTGCAAAGAGTTAATGATTGGGATAAACAAATTAATGATATTCTCGGAGCTAATTATCCTTACTTTTATTCTGTTGGAAATCATGATGTTAATTCTTGGAGCGCTTACCAACAGAAGCTTATTGAAAGATTAGAAAGGATATCTGATGAAAATTGTATAGGTAATATTGGTGTTAAATCTTCTTGTTATTATAGAGGCATCTTCTTTATTCTTTCTGGAGCAGGGACTTTAGAATCTGGCCATACTGAATATATTACACAGCAGCTTGAACAAAATAATGCTACGTGGAGGATATGTAGCTGGCACAAAAACCAACAACAAATGCAAATTGGAGGCAAGACAGATGAGGTTGGATGGGGGCCATATGAAACCTGCAGACAAAAAGGAGCAATTATTGCGACAGCACACGAGCATTCTTATGAAAGGACAAAAACGCTTGTAAATACGCAAACACAGACAGTTGATCTATCATGGCCAGATTCTGATAATGTAAGGGTGGCAAGAGGAGCAACTTTTGTTTTTGTTTCTGGCTTGGGCGGTCAAAGTATTCGTAATCAGCAAAGATGCTTACCAACAACTTATCCTTACGGCTGCAATGGAGAATGGGCTTCTATTTATACATCTGATCAAGGGGCCAGTTATGGGGCGCTTTTCTGCACTTTCAGAGTAAATAATCAAGAAAATAAGGCATTTTGTTATTTCAAGGATATTAATGGCAGAGTTCCTGACCAATTTAATATAACTAGCGAACTGTAGAATAATCACAACTAAAAACATTAATATTTATATACTATATATTTTTGATTCTTTCGGAGGTTAAATAGAAAAATGAAAAAAGCAAAAGGAAATCGAGTTGTTGCTGATTGCAGACTTTTTCCAAGTGAAAGTAATTGCTCATTGACAATAGCAGGCTCTGAAGAGGAAGTTCTAAAAGTAGCAAAGTGGCATGCTATCGAAGCACATGGGCATGAAGACACGCTAGAGCTTGAGACAGAGATTAAGTCTATGCTAAAAGAAGAGAAATAGTGCATAATTTTATTTTTTTATTATTTTCAAATATTTTATTCTTCGTAATACCGCCGCAGCTTGCTGCGGGAATAAAGCTATAACTTCTTAGAGTATTACATAAAGAGGCAAGGTAGAAAAGGAGATCAGTTGAAGTTAATTGAATTCGTTGATGCCCCATAGCTTGCTATGGGGTAGTTCACTAGTATTTTTTCTAATTGTTTGTCTAGTTCATAGCACACCTTATCTTTTGGTATAGCAGTTAAAATCATTATTAATATATCTTTTTCGAGAATCTTCATCATTTTTATTACTTTTTCTAGTTTAAAAAGATATATAATGTTTTGATTAGAACAATAGTTTTTTTAAGCTTGAATTTTCTTATAAATTCATGAATATTCCACAAGAAGATATTGACTCCTTTTTATTGAGGGAGTATTCTGAGAATTGGAAATCTACTATATATTTAGCAAGAATAGTTGGAGTTCATCGCTCTACTATTTCGAGAAAGCTTATTAAGTTAGGCGTTAAATTGAGAGACACTAGAGAATATTTAGATGAAAGGATAAGAAAACCATCAAATAGCGCTCTGCGATACTATTATCACATGCACAAACCTGTTTCTGACGTAGCCAGAGAGAGAGGAGTATGTGCAAAGACAGTTTATAGGTGGATGGATAAAGCAGGTATTGAGAGGAGAAAGGGGTCTGATTGTTATTTAAATAATGGGACTAGTAGGCCATCTGACGAAAAATTAGCTAGATTATTGATGGAAAATAGTCAGGGTTTTATTGCCAAGATATATGGAGTTAATCCACATACTATTAGAAAATGGAAGTGGCAAGCAGGGCTACATAAATTTAGAAAGAGTAAATATGATGATATTAAAACTAGAAAAGATGCTTTATTATGTTTTCTTGATTATTCTGGCAAGAATTTAAATGAATTGAGATTAGATGATTTTAGGCAAGTTAGACAAAGAAATAGAAAGTCTTATAGGGGGCTGCTTAACTGGTATATTTCTCATTATAATTGCAGATTTGGGAAGGCGAAAGAATATATGGAAGCAGACTTATATGGAAAAAATAGATTAATAGTGCCTAATTCTTCCAAATTATCTCTTGAATCTTCTTTGTGATTTTTAATGGAGTAGGATTTTGCCAGATGTTCCTGCCTACTGCAAGACCTATTGCTCCAGTTTTCATTATGTCTACAATTTGTTTAAGCAGTTTTTTTTCGTCTGTTGGAGGGCCTCCAGCTACAACTACCTTAGTTTTCCCTGCTGATTTTACAGCCCATTGCAAATCTTTTGGATTGCCACCATATTTTAATTTTATAATATCTGCCCCAATTTCAAGACCAACACGCGCCGCATATGACATCATTTCTCTTGAAGTATCTGATTTAATTGATTTTCCCCTTGGATAAACCCATGCTACAACAGGAATTCCTTCGGAATGAGCTTCTTGCTCTATGGATTCGAATTCATTTAGCATAAAGGATTCATAAACGCTTCCTATGTAAATTGTATAGCCGACTGCAGAAGCGCCCAGTTTTATTGCTTCTTTAACTGTGCATAATTGTCTCGCAATTGCTTCTCCCTTATAAAGATTTGTTTTTCCGTTTAATTTTAGAATTAATGGTATTTTTGATTTTTTTATTTCTGATTGGTATTTTTCTGCTATTCCTTTTTGAAATACCATAGCTTGAAATTTTCCTCTTTTTGCTATTTCTATAATATACTTAGGATCTATGTTTTTATCGTTAAAATCTTTTGATGGTCCGTGCTCTAAGCCCTGATCATATGCTAGATAAAGCGCCTTGCCCTTTTTTAAGATTTTATTTAAATTTATTTTCATTTTTGCCTCTTTTTTATTGATTTAAAGTCATTAACTAACTTAATAAAACTTTTTTCCATGTTATTAAATCTTCTTTCTATTAAACCTAACCTTGTTCCTATATCGCTCATTTTTATACTTACGCCATATAGGATAGTTAAAATTAATATGAGAAGTGCTTCTTCTAAAGTTGGAGAGTTTCCAAACAAATACCATGCTGTTACACTCAATGCTAGGATGAATAAAATCCACAATATTATATCTTTTATTCTCATATTAATTTCCTTTCGATAATGAATAAAAAAACAATAAAAAGGCAATGGCTATTAAAATCCATATTATTATGTCCCTCCAGTCGGATTTTGCGTTAATATTCATCTTTTAAAAAACCTCTTTTTAAATTTTATTTTATAGTTCGGTTGGGAATCCTCATGATAAATTGTTAGGACTTTGAGTTTTTTATTTCCTGTATTTATTAAACGATGGGCATAGTTTTCTGGAATTAGTGCTATTTCTCCTTTTTTCAATTTGATTATTTTGGGTTTGCCTTTTTGAATTAATAATAAACCAGAGCCTTCTAAAAGAATATAGAATTCTGGCGTAGGTTTTTTATGGATATGGCCTCTTGTCATATAAAATTCTTTATTTATTGCTCCTGGATTCATGACTGTGAGGCCCAACTGCATTGGAGAGAATGATTTAATGAATGTTTTATAAATTATTGGATTATTGCCTGATTCGAGCGGATGCTTATACGAATTTAGCATGTCATTTAACCTAACAGCTCCTTTCTTATCAGGACTTCTTTCAAATTGCTTGATTGTTTGGGTGTAGTTCATTTTCTCACCTTATTATAATCTCTAAAGCACTTGATTAATGTTTCTTTTTTGAATTCTTTTTCTGTTTCCATAGTTACCATATTCTTGGCTATTTCTTTGTCATTATAGTTTTCCCATAATTTATCAATATCACTCCTTCTTGGGTTTCTTAATGCAAATTTTTTAGTTTTTAGAGTCATTTTATTATTAATCGAGCATACTCTTTTGTTATATCTTTCGTGAATTGACGCATGCCTTCGGCAGTTTTATGATGTCGAAGAAGTGTTTTTATTACTGAAAAAGGCATTGTAGCAATATCTGCGCCTGCTAACGCAACTTCTCTAAATTGTTGTGAATTTCTTATACTGGCTGCAAGAATCTCTGTTTTTATTTTGTTTAATCTGAAAAATTCTTTTGTTTTTTTAATTAAATCAACGCCGGAAACAATGCCTTTATCATTTGAAATTTTTCCTAATTTTTTTATTCCTTCTGCTGGAAAATAATCTTCTTTTTTGAATTTTATTCGTGCCATCTCACGCAAGTAGTCGTCCTCACGTCCTGCGAATGGGCTTACTATCTTTGCTCCTGCTTTTGCTGCAAGAAATGCTTGCTCTGGCGTGAAAATCAGAGTGCAGTTTATTGGTATTTTTTTTGATGAAAGATATTTTATTGCTTTTATACCATCTGCTTCAAAGTTACATGATTCTTCAAGACATGGATTCACTGGAATTTTTATATAAACGTTTTTTGATACTAGATTAAACTTTTTATACAATATAAACGCTTCTTTTATCATCTCCTTATAATTTAAACCAATAACTTCCAAACTGACACGCTTTCCCTTTGTTGCTTTCAGAATTTTTTTTACATAGGATTCTATATTTATTTTCCCGCCTTTTTTTCTCAGCTTTTCAACTTCTTTTTTTATTAGGCTAGGATTTGTAGTAACTCCATCTAGAATGCCATAACTTGCGACTTCTTTTATCTCTTCTAAGTTTCCTGAATCTACGAAAATTTGCATTTTGCCTCTTTTTTATAATTTTATAAAAGGGGAGGATGTATATAAATTTGTTGCGGAACCAGAATAAAACCCTAAAGGAAAAGTTTAAAAATTATTATTGAGAGAAAGTTTTATGAACGCCGAAGATGTAATATCAGAAGTTTTAGAGAATAAAGAAAAAAAGAATTTGGCGAGGTTTTAGATTATTTAAAAACTAAGTGGCTGGATTTGTCTAGGATTTATAAAAAAGAAAAAGAAGATGAAACACAGGTTCTCTTAGGAAATTACGAATCTGAAAGAATATAGAATATTAATGTTTAGTATTGTATTAAAAGAGCCAAGAATAATAAAGAGGGCTACAATAATAATGGATAACTTGGCTTTAAGAGATTATATATATTTGAAGTTGTTGTAGATAAGTTCCCATGATTAATCCTCTCTGTATATTCTTATTCTATCTATTGGATGATTTCTTGGTATCTCTCCTGTGTCTATTCCTAGTCTTCCGGCGTATTCTTTTGTGATCTCTACGTAATTTTCATCTATGTTAATATTTATATCATTCATAGGAACTAAATAGTTATATATTGCATTTAATTCTATACATTCTTCTTTTTGATGAAATCTTCTTGTTGCATCTCCAGAACTTGGAATAATGTCATAATTTTTAAATAATTCATCAAGCTTTTTTTTAACCTTTAAGGTTATATCTCTAAAATATCTTTTATCTCCATCTTCTTTTTCTATATGATATTCTATTTTCCTTGCCTGCAGTTTCTTTTTCAAAATTTCTATTGATGTTCCAGTTACTCTTTTCAAATATTGTTTTCTTTCCATTTATTTACAAGGTATAACTAATATATAAAACTTGTTTACAATAAAACTTTTAAATGAAATTATTTTCCTTTATGTATGTCACCTTTTACTAAACAAAACAATAAGAATTTGCCTGCTTTGAAGGATTTAGTAAAGATTCGAGATAATAAAGTCATTTTTGTTGATTGGTACATGGATTTTTATTTGATTAATATATTGGCAAATGGAGAGGATAGAGTTTATAGAAGAAAGGCAGAGCAAAATCGTTCAAGACTTTACAATCTTTTAAGTATGAAAAAAGTTTTATCTCCCCTTAGTCCTAAATTGGATAAGAATAATATATCTCCTTACGAAGCTAGAAAATGTCTTGATGGTGACAGTCCTGAATTTCAGGATTTTTATAGAATAGGGCCTGTTTATAATAATATCACATATTCTTTTAATAGGAGCTATGGAAGAATAGTCGAGAATTGGGTCGATGCTTATAAAATGTGGCATCCTCATCCATATAATGAAATAATTATTCCGGATGTTTAACTTCTGAGCAAAACTATTATAAATCTTAGTTTATTAGTTTTTTCATGAAAAGAAGAGTAGTTTATCTTGGAGCAGATCATGCAGGTTTTAAAGTGAAAGAAAAATTAAAGAAATATTTAGATAGTCTAGGAATTTTTTATGAGGATTTAGGAGGTGAGGGAAAAGAAGAGGACGATTATCCTGATTATGCGTTTAAAGTTGCTGAAAAAGTTTCTAGAAATAGAAATTCTAAGGGGATATTAATTTGTGGAACAGGAACAGGAATGGTAATTGCTGCAAATAAAATTAGAGGGATAAGGGCGGCTGTTGGGTATGATGACTATTCAGCTAAAATGGCCAGGGAGCATAATGATGCTAATATTTTATGTTTGCGTGGGAGGAATTTTTCTGATAAAGATAATTTAAAGATTGTAAGAATTTGGTTGAACAGTAGATTTAGCAATGCTAAAAAACATAATAGGAGATTGAGGAAAATTGGAAGGTATGAAAGATAAATCTTTTATAACGAGAGACCAAAATTTTTGACCAAGTTATTTTGTCCTCTCGAATATAGCATAAGACTTAACTTTTTCCACAAATTGTCTTATACTATAAGATGAGAAAAAGTAGCGAAATAGCCGCATTTTTTTAGAAAAAAGAGGAATATATTTTTCT
This sequence comes from Candidatus Woesearchaeota archaeon, assembly GCA_964362915.1. GTDB lineage: Archaea > Nanobdellota > Nanobdellia > Pacearchaeales > GW2011-AR1 > JAUSIK01. Next base: position 15,728 of record CAYIGH010000009.1, read on the forward strand.
TCAAGTAATTTTTCAAGACATAAATCAATTTTATGCAGATCTTTTTTAAAGTTGTCTGTTTTCCTTATTATTTCCGGGCTGTTTTCTTCTTTTATATAATTTGGTTTTGCTTGTTTTTCTAGTTCTTCATCAGTTATCTCATTATAAGTAGCGCCAGTATAAATTATTGTAGGCAGAGATAGATTGTGCTTCTGAAAATGAGTATTGCACAATCTTAAAATAGCGCTGATTGATGGCCTGTAATTTATTTCATCATCAAAACGCCAGGCATATAAATGTGTAATGAGAAGATCGAATTCTTTAAGTTGTATCATTCTTAAACTAGTCTGCTGTTTTAGACTATCTCCATAAGCTACATCATAATTCTTTTCAGAGAGTTTTTTAGAAACCCAATTCCTTCTTTTAATTTCTTTTTCTCTTTTTTCAGGCTCTTTATAATGTCCAGGATTATCAATATAAAGAATATGCAGCTTATTCATTATTGAAAGAAAGGTATTAAATATATAAGGATTATTATACTCATTTAAACTTAAGAGAATTTAAATAATTGTTTTTCTTTAAAATTTTAGATTAAGAGAAAATGAAGAAAGTTATACCGACTGTTTTCGCTAAGAATAAGAAAGAATTTAAGGAAAGGTTTAGAAAATTAATAGAATTAAAGAGGGGCTTACATATTGATTTTATGGATGGGAGATTTATTAAAGCTAAAGGAATGAGTGTTAAAGATGTGCCTGATTTAAAGAAATATGGCCGAAATTTTGAGGCGCATTTGATGTGTTCTGAGCCAGTTAAGTATGTTAGGGATTTAAAGAAGAAGGGTTTTAAAAAGGTAATTTTTCATTATGAAGCTGTCAAAGATATAAATAAGATATTAGGATTAATTTTATACGCAAAAAGCAATGGTCTGAAGGGAATTATTGCTGTAAATCCCAATACTAAAATTAATAAGCTAAAAGATTTATTGAAGGAAGTTGACAGTATTTTACTGATGGGAGTCTATCCAGGAAAAGAAAAGCAAAAATTTATTTCTAAAGTCTATGATAAAATCAGAAAATTAAGGAAGATGAATAAAAAAATTAAGATTCAAGTTGATGGGGGGGTTAATTTGACTGTTGCTAAGAAATTGAGGAAATTGAAAGTTAATATTGTTAATACAGGAAGCTTTGTTTCTAAAGCTGAAAATCCTAAAGAAGCGTTGAGAGAGTTGGAGAGAGTGTTTAGATAAAATGTATGAAATTACAACAAGAAGCAAAAATGTAGAAAAGCAGTTTTATGAAGTTCTTCATTTGAGAGGAGATATCAGAGATAAATTAGAAAGATAAAGGCAAAATCCCAGAAAAGAATTGAATGCACATAGACTTAAAGGTAAATTAGATGGCAAATGGAGCTGCTATTTAGGAAATATAGTGAAAGACGCAAGTTTTCTACCAATATAGTGCGTCTTTCCCTTGATAGTCAAGGCGCAAACGGTTAAATTTCGGCGTCCTTGACTATAACATCAGAATGGTGTATGAAATAGATGAGATTAATAAAGAAATAGTTGTTGTGGCTGTTGGCTCGCACAAAATTTATGGATGAATCTTCAGTTTCCACGTCTTTATACCTTTATTCTTAGTTTCTTCGCTTTCTTTTATAGCTTCCATCATATCACGGTTCCTAATTATTCCTACCTCCTCCAAAAGTTCCAAATATTCCTTTTTGGATATGGTTACTGTTTCTTGTTCCATAAAAAGTGGAATATAAATAACTATATAACTTTTTCAGTGTATAATCCTGTGGCTATCCCTGATTACATAGAATAATCCTATAATCAACATCTAAAGATCACTAAAAACATGGGAATCTTCTATATTACTTACTAATTTAGCAGGGCAGTCTGTTATTGATAATTTTGGATTTTGGAAGTTTTTGAATGCCTGTGCTTTTGATTCTCCGAAAAATAATAAAATAGAAGTTTTTGCCTTTGAGAGCAGTTTTCTTGAGGCAGAGAGGCGTTTTGGCGGAAATTTTGGAGCATCTTTCGTTATTATAAAAAAATCTGATGTATCTTTAATTGACGGATGATGTGGAAAAAGCGATCCTACATGACCGTCCTCGCCTGAACTTAGAAGTATAATATCATATTTATCTGAGATTTCTTTTAATTCATTTCTGTATGCAAGGACACCTTTTTCTTCTGGAAGGTTGAAATATGTATATGGATGAAGATTTTTTCTAGGAAGCTTGAATTGTTTTACTAAATATTCCAAGAAGTCTTTTTCTGCTTGTCTAAAATTGCTATTTGAATCATCGGCTTTAGAGAGCCTTTCGTCTACCATAAAGATATGAACTTTTTCCCAAGTAATATTCTGATGTTTTAAGATATTAAATACTCTAGATACGGATCTTCCTCCTGAAATTCCTAGAATGACTTGCGGTTTAATTTTAAGATATTCGTGAATTCTTTTTTCTACGAAATTAGCTACTTTTATTTCTAAATTTTTTCTTGCGTCTCGAATTATTTTCATTTTTTACTTTTTTCTAGGGCGATTATTCCAGGAAGCTTTTGGCCGGATATATATTGAATTAATGCCCCTCCTGAAAGCGAGATGTATGAGAAATTTCTTTGAATTTTATATTTTTCCATTGTTGTTGTGAGATGGCCTCCGCCTATTAAGCTGAAGGCATGTTTTGTTTTTGTTAGTTCAGAGATATATCTGAGTAAAGAAACTGTTGGCTTGCTGAATTGAGGGATTTCTGAGAAGCCTAATGGGCCCTTCATAAAGATAAATTCTGACTGGTTTAAATGTTCTTCGAATAGTTTTAGAGTTCTTTCTCCTACATCATAGATTTTATATGGGAAGGGAGCCTGATCTAGGTTTGCGTCTAATCTTTTGCCTTTTTCTATTAAAAGGCCAAAATCAACCGGAAGAATAATTTGATTAGGATACTTATCATAAATCTTTTTTAATCTTGGAATTAAATACTGATAGTTGTGCGATTTTATCCATTCAGATTCGTAGCCAAGATCGTAATCCTTTGCTATTAAGAAAAGATTCGCTATAACTCCTGCTGCTAGGATTTTATTATTTCTATTTTTTAGGAATTTAAATAATGGAAAATAATCTCCAGATTTTGAGCCTCCCAGGATGAATACTCTTGATTTTGCTTTTGATTTTAGTAATTTTTCCAGAGCATTAACTTCTGATTCAAATTCAAGCCCAATAACACTTTCGAGGTTTTTTGGAGGAATAATTATTGAGCCTTGAGCTCTATGAGAAACTGAGAATGCTTCATTTACATAAAGATTGAATAGTTGTGAAAAGTGAGGGTAATGATTGTTTTTTAGATTGGGATTTGTTTCATCATCATATTCTCTGACATTTTCTAGGAGAATGGCCTGTTTTGGTTTTAGGGAAAGTATTGAATTTTTTGCTTTTTTTCCAAATAAGTCTGGAATATATTTTATGTTTGATTTTGTGTATTTTGAGAGTATTTTTGCATGTTGTTCTAATGATGTGAAGTCTTTATCATTTTTTCTGCCTTGGTGGGCTATGATTGTTATTTTTGCCTGTTTTTTTTGGAGGTATTTTATTGTTTTTGCAGATGCCTCAAATCTTGGATTGTCTAAAACTTTTTTATTGACTACCGGGCTGTTTATATCAATTCTTAATAAGATTGATTTGTTTTTTAGGTCAAGGGTTTTTAGTGTTGGAAGATTCATGTTGCCTCTTTTTTATTAATATATATTTAAATATTAATGTATATTAAAAGATATTGTTTTTAATAATTAAAATGAAAACATTATTCAGAAAAGCATTGGGAGATACTTCAAAATATGGTTGGAGGACTCATTAAAATAGAAAGAGGGAGAAATAGTATTTATTTCCCAAGAATCAACTGCGCAACTTGCACCAATCTATTAGAATATCCCCACTCATTATCATACCAGCCCGAAATGCTAACTAATTCATCTACTACATTTGTTAGAAGAGAGTCGAATATACAGGAATGTGGATTATGAATGATATCTGAAGAAACAATTGGGTCCTCTGCATATTCTAAGATGCCTTTTAGTTTAGTTTGAGATTCTTTTTTGAAAGTTGCGTTGATTTGTTCTTTTGTTATTTTTTTTGAGAGTTTTACAACTACATGGGTTATTGAGCCATCAATTACTGGGATTCTTAGTGCAAAACCATCTATTTTTCCTTTTAATTCAGGGAATATTTCTAGAATTGATTTAGTTGCGCCGGAAGTTGAAGGAACTATATTTATTGCTGCAGCCCTGCCTCTTCGCATGTCTCTTTTATCATCTTTATCAATAAGGCCCTGAGTTGCTGTGTATGCATGAGCTGTTAGGAAATGCGCATTTATTATTTTGAAATTATCATGCAAGACTTTTACCATTGGGGCTATGCAGTTTGTTGTACAGCTTGATGCCGAAACGATTTGGTGATTATTTTTTAGATTGCTATTATTTACGCCAAATGCAATGCAAACATCATGCCCTTTTGCAGGCGCGGATATTAATACTTTTTTAGCTCCGGCTTTTATATGCTTTATAGAACCTTCCCTTTCTGTGAAAATGCCAGTGCATTCTACTACTAAATCTATTTTCTCTTTTTTCCATGGAAGCTTTGCAGGGTCTAATTCATGGAAAACTGGAATCTTTTTGTTTTTTATAATTAAATTTCTTTTATCGCTCGAGATTTTGTCTTGTATTGACGGATGAACTGAATCGTATTTTAAAGCATATAGTATATGTTCTGCTGTATCTGGGTGATTAATAAAGAAATTCCATTTTACATTCTGCTCTAATGCTGCTAGGAAGAATTGCTTTCCTATTCTGCCAAAACCATTTATTGCTACGTTTACCATTGTTCGCCTCTTTTATTTTATATGAAATATTTAAGATAAATGGATATATAAAGGTTTTTTAATATCAATACTACATTGATGTTGTTAGTATAAATAATATTAATAGAAATGTGCTTAAGCCAGTTAAGATTATTAAAAGGAAGATGTAAAGAGTATAAGTGGCGTTATAGTCAACGACCTTAATATTTCCCTTGTTTGTCGTTGACTATTTAGGGGAAGACTTATGTCTTTCACTATAGTTTCATTGTTTTTGTTTGAAATTGCTTTAGGATTGGAATCATCTTCAATTATTAAAGTATAGTTTAATACCTTTAGCTATGCCTATAGCAGATAATCTAATAAATTGAGGGTCTTGGAAAAATTGTTCTTCTTCACTTACAGAACCTACTTCAATCCAAGTTGAAGGCATCTTGGTTCTTTTAAGTAAATCTGAAGTTAAAGGCTGAATGCCTAAATTTGTGCGTGAACCTCCATCAAAGTTATAAGTTTCTAAAAGGGTTGATTGTTGTACTTTTAAAGCAAGATCATAACGAGGAGGAGGTTCTCCAGTAAATGGAAAATAATATCCTATGGTGCCAACAATATTTTCTCCAGGATATGCGTGAATACTTATTAAAGCGGCTTTTTGAGGATTTCCTGCGGCACGAGTTTCATAATAATAGTTAGCTATGTTAATTCTTTGTTCTTCTGTTTTAGTTTCTCCAGCAGAACGAGTATAGACTACTTCATATCCTGCTGATTTTAGAATATTTCCTGCTTGAAAAGCCATGTCCCAATTAACATCAGACTCTTTAATAGGGTCTTGTCCCTTTCTTCCAGCACTAACTTTTCCAAAATCAGTTCCTCCATGACCTGGATCTAAAATAACGAGTTTCTTACTTTGTTGGGCAATTGTATTTGAGAATCTCCAATAAATAGGACGTAAACCATACTGATTACAGAAATTTTGATAACTCTCAGGCACTGGAATAGGTATACCCGTTAGACGATTTATGGCACCAACACTTAGATCAATAGAAGCACCGTTAATTCCATACGCATTTTGATCTCCAATTCTTGTAAGACCTTCTGCTTTTTCTGCAAGAGGAGGCCAGCCAACATCAACATCCCAATAATGATTTGCGGGATAAGACTTAAATGGGAACCAAGGGCCTACATCTCTAACTATTGCAGGGACAAAATTGCCTTTTTTACAATCAAGACTTAAGACAACTCCTTTATTAAAATATGCAGTAGTTGGGAGAGCAACAACTGAATCCTCATTAATAAAGTTTCCTGCAGTTGGAGCATCATTTCCGTCCCACGGAGTAAAGAAGCATGAACTCAAGGATTTGGCCCAGATTTTTTCACTACGAATATATACTGACGCAGAATAAGTATCATAATTCACAATTAATTTAAATGGATCCATGCTAAATTCTGTCATTTCGAAACTAGCTCCGCCCTGCACTGCAGGCTTTTCTTGTATTACATTACATAACTTTTCTTCTTGAGGGCGAACTCCAGCATTGCCTTCAGCATTGCAGAGACCCCATTCGAATGTTTCTTTTATTGTTCTTTCTGCAAAACGAATTTCTCTTTTTTTATTTTCATAGTCTGATCCTCTATGTGGATCTTTATAAATCTTAAAAACACCCGGATTAACAGCTGCAGCTGTAAGTTGAACATCAACTTTGAATGGCTCCCCTAATACAATGCATTCAGGAATGTTAATTGCAATACATCTCCCTTCTGCTTGGCATTTTCCGTTTTCTAGATATTGTCCCTTTTTTGCAATACACTGTTGAGGCGTCATTAGATTATTGCAAGTAAGATGATTTGTTCCGTCATCAAAAGAACAGCATCCTGTAGGCGGAAGAGTACATCTTCCACTGGGATTACACATCATACCAGAGCTCCATTTGCCTCCATTCGCAGAGCAGTCAGATTTTGCAATTTTATTTTGGCATATTGGACCTGGATATTCACAACAACCGCCAGCACTGCATTGCTGATCTGTTATACCTTCAGAATTCCTTTTTAGATCTTCACACGTTTGCCCATCGTGAAATACTCCTGAACATTGACTTTTTGTAATTCCGTCTGTACATTGACCATTAATCATGCAACAGCCTTTACTTTCACAACTACTTGTTCCGTCGCCATTATTTCTACATAAAGCGTTTCTTACTCCTCCTTTTTTGCAGGAAACTATCTCACATGAATTGGCTATCTGTTTGCAACATAAATCTTCGCAATCATCGTCATTGCCATTTCCATTTGCGTCTCCTACTTTGCATCCGGCAGGGCCGTTAGGTCCAGGAAGTTGTTCTTTTTTGCAAAGAAGAGCATTTCCTACAGTAGCGCAGCCGTCTCTGTTACAACGTACGTTTGGATCTGCAGGATTACAGCCTGCTTCTCCCTTGCCTTGATTTCCAGCTGGATCAGGAACTCCAAATCCACACGCCCATAATTTTTTCTGATTGTTTGGAGCAGGAGGCACGCATTTGTTACATTGAGTTTTATCTCGATCATCGCCATATACTACACAATTAAACTTTTTTCCGGTTGTGTCTGAACTTGTACCTTCAACACATAAGCCTGTTCCATCATCTTGCTTTTCACAATGCCCTTTCGGCTTGCATTCTCGATCATCAAATCCTCCAGTTTCTCGGGCAGGGTCATTACTTGCAACATCATCACCGTCACAAACAGCGTCTTTTTTCCATTCATAATCTATACAACTAAGATCTCCCCACTTTTCACAAGTTATATCACAGGCATCTTGATTACACTTAGCTTCAGTAGTCTGCACACAAGTCACTTTTTCATCATAACCGCAAGTAATCTCGCAACATCCTTCAGGGGAAGGGCTTGGGCTTGGAGAAGGAGAAGGAGTATCAAGCGCCTGAAAATTTTGAGATGAAACTTTTCCAGCCAGAATTTTATTGGAGAAAGAAGAATATTGAAAAATTAAAAATAGTGTTATAAAAAGGAAAACAATTAGGAATATAAAACCCACTCTCTTTTCTGCTTTCATATATTAAAGTAGCGTACCTACTTTTTAAAGATTTGGAAAAATTAGGAAATAAAACCACATCAGAAACTAAAGACTTAAATGATAAAATAAATAATCTAAATGAAGAAATCAATGAAGAAATTTATGAATTATATGGAATAAGTAAAGAAGATAGAGAAATAATAGAACAGAATATCAAATAATTAACTCTTAAATCTGTTTTTGGTTATAATAATAGATTAGGTGGGTATAACGTCTTTCATAATCGAGTTATAGTTTCGGAAAAAGACGAGACTTTTAATTATCCTATTGAAAGATTGCATAATTCAGTAAGAGCCAGAACAAAAACAATGCGAGGTTTTCATGGCTCTATAAATTCTGCAAACGCTATTATGAGGGGTTGGGAGATTTATTATAATTTTATAACAAAACATCAGCAGATAAAATGCTGTCCTTATGAATTGGCTATTCCTGAATTGGCGGAAAGTTTGAAAGATGTTAAAAATAAATGGATTGCTTTAATTTACATGAGTAGACTATAATTCTTTTACAACTAACGGAATATTCTTTAAATGAAAAATCGCATTGAAAAAGACTATGGCACAAACTCCTAACACACCAGAGGAGATAACAAAAAGCGAACCCATACTATTGAAATTATCTAATTTTATCTGCCCAGAAAAGATAGCAATGCCGACCCCAATTGCGTAAGTAAATGCAATAATCACTGACGTAGATGCTATGACAAGATATTTTTGAAACTGAAGGTCTAATATATTTTTCTTTTTTATTTTGTCATCCATTTTAATCGCTAAACGTCCAAGCCATTAAAATTATTCCAATAATTACAGAAATTGCAGTTACTGGCAGACCAATTAGATACTCTCTATTCAATAAAATAGGAATAGTCCCTATTATCCCGAACAAGGTTAATAATACGCCGATGACTCCCCAAACAGTTTTGTTTTTTCTTTTAGCCATCTCTCCCTCTTTTTTATAATATTGATTAGGATTTTCTGCTTTAAATTTCTTTTGTTTTTCATTTTTTAACATTTTCAGCACCCTTTAACTTTACAATGTAGGAAAAGGGTGGAAGTTTTTTTTAAATAATAGATCTAACAGTATCTGCTATATATTTTGCATTTATTTTATATTTTTCCAATAATTCTTCCCGGGTTCCTGAATGAGGTATCTCTTGAATATAAAGGTGTTTTATTTGGATATTGCTATTTGCTAATTCGTCTAGAAGCATTTCTCCGATTCCGCCCTCTTTATAATGGTCTTCTGTTATAATCAACTTATTTCCATGCTGTCTGATAAAAGAGATAAATTTGCGTATTTCTAAAGGTTTTATACAATAGAGATCTATTAATGCTACTTGGATGTTTTGCTTTTTTAGAATTTCATATGCTTTGAGAGATTCATGAAGTGTTATGCCTGCTCCTATTAAAGTTATATTATCTTCATTTGATTGTTTTAAAATTTTAAATTCTCCAAGCGGAAAGTTTTCTGTCGGCTGATAGACTATAGGAGTTTTAGGGCGAGTTGTTCTTATATACTTTAAGCCTTTTGTGTTTGCTGCTAGATGAACAAGCTTTTCTGTTGAGACCGCATCTGAAGGATAGAGGATTATTGATTTTGGAATTGACCTGAACATTGCAATATCTTCTAAACCCATTTGAGAAACGCCATCTTGACCAATTGAAACGCCTGCGTGAGAGCCGCAGATTGTAAAGCTCGGATTAGAAAGAGATGCCATTCTTATTTGATCGTGGGCTCTTGTTAGAAATGCTGCAAATGATGAAGCAAAAACATTGAATCCTTTTTTTGATAAACCTAGAGCCATGCCAATCATATTTTGTTCTGCAATAAATGCCTCAATAAATTGTTTTGAGGTTTTTTTCTTTACCTCTTCTGAACGTGTTGAATTACTTACTTCTGCATCAATTGCTATTATATTATGATCTGCTTTTGCTAATGCTGCCAGGGCATTTCCATATGCTTGTCTTGTAGCTATCTCTTCTTTTAACTTATATTTTGTTAATTGCGGAATCTTCTTGTTATTTTCTTTATTATTATCTTTCTTTATTATAGGATTCGGAATTTTTTGAGAAATAATAGGCATTTTTTCTGCAGATAGATTTTTTAATGCTTTTTCAAGCTCTTTTCCATTTAATACTTTTCCGTGCCAGCCATTTTTATCTTCAATAAACTTTACACCTCTTCCTTTAATTGTTTTTGCTATTATTATTATCGGCTTAGATGATTTTCTTGATTTTTCAAATGCATTTATAATCTGGGCTATATTATGGCCATTTATTGCTATAGTTTCCCAGCCAAATTCCTTGAATCTTGATTCATAGGCTTTGATATCATGGCTGTACATTGTATCTCCTGTTTGGCCTAATCTATTGACATCGAGAATTGCTATTAGATTATTTAAATTATAATAAAATGCTAATTGTAGGGCCTCGTAGATTGAGCCTTCTGAACTTTCTGAATCTCCGAGCAAAACATATGTTTTATAATTTTTTTTATTTAATTTTCCTGCCAGTGCCATCCCTGTCCCTATAGACAAGCCCTGTCCTAAAGAACCAGTTGCTATTTTTATCCAAGGAAGTAAAGAAGATGGTATTGGATGGCCTTCCAACGGGCTTGATAGTTTTCTTAAGGTTAAAAGATTTTGTCTGATACAGTTTGCTCTTTGAAGAGCAGCGTATAAAATTGGGGCAGCATGGCCCTTGCTTAGGATAAATTCATCATTATCAGGGTTATTCGGATTTTTTGGATCAAACGACATTTCATGAAAAAATAGAACTGACATTAATTCAGCGCAAGAAAGGCAGGAAGAAAGATGTCCACTACCTGCTGCAGTTGTCATTTCTAGGACATCACGCCTTAGAATATTTGCTATATCTTGAAATTCTTTTTCAATATGATTTAACATTAATCCCTCTTTTATAATTTTAATAAATAGATTGTGGAATATAAAAATCTTGGGATGGTGGGAGTTTATATAGTAACTATTAGATAGTAACAATATAAAAAGGTTTTTAATTTAAATTTAGTGTGTTAAGCAGATTTTACTTTTGTCGGTGCTTTGACTGGCGATGAACAATTTAAGGATAGAGAAAATGTGGAGCTTGTTAAATAATCTTATTCTTTTTTTATAATTTTCAATAGTATTTCATGATCAACTTCTTGGAAATAGTGCTTATAAACCTATCTTAAAGACTTAAATATATGCTCAACTTATTAATTTTATGCCAGATAGAAAGGGATATATTGTTGAGAGAGGTATTATAGTAATACATAGAGAGTTAACTGAGTTAGATTTATTTTTGAAGAAGTTTCTTGATGTTTTAAATAAATATAGTGATTATCTTGTTGTAAGCGGTTTTGTAAGTATTTGCAGTGGTAGAACACGAGCTACAGAAGATATTGATGTTTTAGCCCCTGTTATTAAAAAAGAAGAATTTGGAAAATTGCTTAAGGATTTAAAAGAAAATAAGTTTTGGTGTTATCAAGGAGATGATATTGATGAAATTTATTCTTACATTGAAAAAATGATGAATATCAGATTTGCAGAGCAAGATACAATGTTTCCAAATATAGAATTTATTCCAATTAACAAACTGAAAAAAGCAAAGTATTTTGAATTTACACATCCTCAGAAGATTAAAGTAAAGGGTTTTGAATTTAAAATTCCGCCTATTGAATTTGAAATATTATATAAGGAAATTATTTTAAATGGTAACAAGGATATTGCAGATGCAAGGCATCTCAGAACATTTTTTAGCGATATTCTTGATGAAAAGAAATTTAAAGAGTATGAACCTATTATAAAAGGAGAATTAAAGTGACAAAACCAAAAACCGATGTAGACTATGTTGTATTATATGCCAAGAGGCTAAAAGAAGATGGCTCTTTATTTAAGAAACAAAAGATATTAATAGAAAGCCAGATGAAATCTAGTAAAGAGATATTTAAAAATAGGTTTGGGATGGGCAAGGAATTTTTGACTAATGCGCGAGTGTATTTAAAAAGGCTGGAGATGATTTAATAAAAATCAGTTTCTACTTTATATCTTTTCTACCACTTCTTTTCTTAATTTGAAAGTTCTTTTAGAGAATATGGCAAAATTTTTTGAGTGCCTTCGGCACTAACTTTTACCCCACGAGCCCCACTGTCGTCGCTGAGATTCCCGTCGCCATCGAAATCAAACCCGAAGTCAAGATCCCCGAACCACATTTGAGTTAAAAGTGTTCCATCTTGTTTATCAACTATCTTTTTATTAACTGGATAAACTGTTATAGGAACTCCATTAAGTTCTATATATTTTCCAGCTTGGTCTTTTAATGCAAATTCTAAAACTTCTGGAGCTTCAGATGTAGAAATTTCGAAGGAATCTCTTGATGGAAGAATTATAACTTGTCTTTCTGAATGAGCTCTATTTTTGTCTTGTTCTGCTTGTCTTGAGGATTCTTCATATTCTCTTTGAGTTTCTGTATTAAAATAACTTCCGTTTCTATTTGCCTCTGAATTTAATAATCTTGATTTTAATCTCATTAATGGAAGCTGTCCTTTTATATGCTCAAATCCTAGCGATGTCCATGTTCCATAACTTTTTCCTATGTTTTCTTTTCCTTTAGTTTGCAATCTTGCATAAGCCTCGTCTCTTGGAGATATTAATTCAGCTTCTAATTCTTTTAGTGCCTGAATTGCAGTATAAAAATCAGTAATACGCTTCTACAACTCTTCCTAACCCGTTAATATCTGCGAGTGTTTTTACCATGATTTTATTTATAAATCAGGCTTTTTAAATCTTCCTATTTTGTTACTATTAAGAAGTTAATTAATCTTAATAAACAAACGGAATAAAGCGCTTTGTTCTTTTTCTATATGATGCATAACGCTTGCCGAAATGCTCTTCGAGAAGATTTTCTTCTATTGCTGTCCTATAATTTATAGCTGGAAGGAAGAAGAACATTACTGTAATAACTGCGAAAAAATTTGATAAAGCTAGTGCAACTCCCAGCAATTCAAGAAATAATCCGGTATAGGAGGGATGCCCCATATATTTGTAAGGACCTTTATCAACTAATTTATGATCTTTGTGAACAGAGACAATTGGAGTGAATAACCTGCCTAATGTCTTTATCGACCATTGCCTTAGACTGAATCCAGCCACCATTAAAACTAATCCAAGATAACTTGTATTAATAAAAAATTGGCCGATATTATTGTATGCTATTATAAATGAATAAACTAATGGAATAAGTATACCTAATATCACAAGAAAAAATGATCCTTTATCGCTTATTTTTCCTTCTTTTGGCTTATACTTTCTTATTCTTTTAGCGGGTCTCTTATTAAAAGAACATAATTTTCGTCTTCTCTGTTTTTTGGCAAGTATCTTTGTGCAATTTCTCTTACATCCTTTACAGTTACTTTAGCCATATTTGTTAAATATTCTTCTTTTGTCATGCCATAGTCTAGTTTAAATTCTACTACGCTATTTACAATGCTGCCATTAGTTTCAAATTCAATGGCTGCTCCATATCTCAGTCTATTTTTAGAATCAAGAAGTTCATCTTCACTTATTGATTCCTCACCTAGTTTTTTTATTTGATTGAATATTGCTCCAATTGCTTCGCTTTGCCTTGTTGAATGAATATTTCCATTTATTAGTATGGCTCCGGCATTATTTTTCCCAGCATATTTACTTCCTATACTATATGCTAATCCTCTCTTCTCGCTTATTTCTTTAAAAAGCCTGGAATTTGTACTTCTTCCTAAGATTAAATTTAGCAAAGCTGTTGCGTAAGTTCCTTCATTTCCAAGAGGCGGGACTATAAAACCTATATCTATCTCAGAGTTACTTTCGTTTAGGTTATCTTTATTTATTAAATCCGGAGCAGGAGAGTGCATTGCTACTCTCTTTTCTAATGGGCTGACAGAGGGAAAACAAAATCTTTTGTTTTTTTCACTTTGTTTATCAGAAAAATATTTTGCAATAAGCTCTTCTGCATTTGCTGGAAGTTTTCCTGCAAGAATCAAATCTGCATTATCCGGACTATACCCTTTAGAATGAAATTTTTTCAGAGTTTCTTGATTAGCATTTGAAACAGTCTCCTCATTACCTAAAACAAAATAAGTGTGAAAATTATTTCTGTATAACGCATTAATAAATCTCATAGTATCAGAAAATTCTGGTTTGCTCTTTTTATCAGATATTTCTCTTAAGACTCTTTGCCTTTCGATATCTATTACTTTTTTATCAAGTCTTGGATGGAAGGCTATTTGAGAGCTAAAATCTAAAAATCTTTCTAAATCTTCTGGGAATATTCCTGCGATATAACAGGTATGTGATTGTGATGTAAAAGCATTTGATACAGGGAATTTAGCCCTTATTTTTTTTATTTCTTCTGGCGTATATCTCTCTGACCCCCCATTTATTATATTATGTTCTAAAAAATGAGCTAATCCTTCTTCATCCTGCTTTTCATGAACTCCACCGTAATGGAACCTTAATTGGCCAAAGATTGTTTGTGTTGGGGTACTTTGCAAGGCTACAACTAGGCCATTATCTAATTTGTATTCTCTATAATTTTCATCTGAATTTTCCATAAAATTTATCCAATAGGCAGTTATATAAATCTTTCTTTTTATATATAAAAATGGAAAAGAAAGAGGTTACATTTGTTCTATTTGGCGGGACAGGAGATTTAACTAAAAGGAAGCTTGTTCCTGCGATTGCTAATTTAGTTCATGAAGGCAGAATAAGGGAAGATTCTACTATAATTGGGGTTTCTAGAAAAAAGTTTGGCGATAATGAATATAAGAGATATTTGGTTGATTCTATTAAGGATGAGAGAGATAAAGAATATATTAAAAAATTAGATATCAAGTTTTTTAATGGGGATTTTACAAGAGCTGGATTGAAAGGATTGAATGAGCTGATGAGAAAATGTGAAATTGGCGGATGTAATAGGATTTACTATCTGGCTGCTAGTTTTCAATTTTTTCCTAATATTGTGGAAGAATTGAAAAGGCAAGGTCTGGATAAACAAAGGAAGGGCTTTACAAGAATTGTTTTTGAGAAGCCATTTGGGAGCAGTTTAAAGTCTGCTAAGGAATTAGACGAATGCATTTGCCATGTTTTCAGCGAGGAGAATGTTTTTAGGCTGGATCATTATTTGGCAAAGGAAACTGTGCAGAATTTAAATGTATTAAAGTTCACTAATCCTATTATTTATAATAATTTCAGCAATAAGTTTATTGACTCAATTGAGGTTATTGTTGATGAGGATTTAGGGGTTGGAAATAGGATAGGATATTACAATGACGCTGGAGCTATAAAAGATATGATTCAGAGCCATTTATTGCAGATTTTATCTTTGCTTTTAATGGAAAGACCGTCAAACTTAGAGCATTCCGAAGTACATGACGAAAAAGTTAAGATATTAAATAATTTAGAAGTAATGCCTGCTAAAAATCATCTATTAGGACAATATAAAAGCTATGAAAAAGAGGCTAGAGAGTCAGTGTTGCCTGCGAAAAAGATAGAAACTTTCGCAAGAATAGAGTTAAATTGTAAAAGTAAAAGATGGCAAGGAGCAAGATTGATTTTGAGAACAGGAAAGAAATTAAAGAAAAAATATGGACAAATAAGAATTAATTTTAAATCATTGAAAAATTTTAAACATAATCTGAATAATATTAGTGATAATAAAATAATAATAGATATCTATCCAAAACAAGATGTTGTTTTATTGATGAATACTAGCGAGCCATTTGAAAACGGGAAAATAAAAAAAGTTAAATTTGAATTCTGCAGGGAATGTGAGTTTGGACCGAATACTAAGAATGAATATGCTGTTTTATTGTGGGAAATTATTGAAGGAAATAAGATGTTATTTGCTAGAGCAGATGAATTAAAACAAAGCTGGAGTATTGTTGAGAAAATTGAGAAAATGCAAGATAAAATCAGATTTGTTTATTATGGAGATGGAGAAGAGCCAGAAGAGTTTAAAATATAAAAGATTTATATATACTTGAGTATTTTATTTGTTATGCAAAAGGAAAATTATATATGGGGATTTTTAAGATTGGGACTGGGGCTAATTTTTCTTTGGGCTTTTTTTGATAAACTGTTTGGACTTGGTTTTGCCACTGCCTCTGATAAGTCCTGGCTTGGAGGAACTTCGCCAACTTTTGGTTTCCTTAAATTCGGTGCTCATGGCCCATTTGCTTCTTTTTATAATGCTATTGCAGGCAATATTATTGTGGATTTATTATTTATGGGCGGCTTATTATTTATCGGTATTGCTCTTACATTTGGTATTTTAGTCAGACTTGGGGGTTCTATAGGGATTCTTATGCTATTTTTAATGTGGACTGCATTATTGCCGCCGGAAAATCATCCATTTTTAGATGAGCATATTATCTATATTCTAGTTATAATAGGACTTATATTAACTGATTCCGGGCGTTATTTAGGATTTGGGAGACTATGGTCTAATCTGAAGATTGTAAGAAAATATAAAATTCTTAGGTAAGAGCGAGAAAACCGTGCTTTTTATTTCTTCTTCATTTTTTGTTTGGGATATATAGGTTATGTAAAAATAAAGGGGACGTTAACAATAAAATAACACCCTTTTCCATTTTAAAGATTAATCCCGCCACCCAGCTGGAAAAGCTGACCGGTGGGGAAGATTATGATTATATTAAAATAGTAGGATATATAAGGTTTTCTGTTTAACCTTCAGAAATTATTTTATCTAGTTCATGTTTCAATCTAGGCAAAACTTCTTCATACGAATACGAACCAAGATTTGTGCTTCCTCTTCTTAGATTGACATAATTGGGACCACACCATAATCCTAAATCTGCCTGATCAGTTTCACCTGGCCCATTAACGCGACAACCCATAGTTGCAATAGTAACTTTATGCTTTTTTGCATATTGTGTTATCTCTTCAACTTTCTTAGCCAATTCTACATAATCCTCATTTTCTACTCTGGAACAACCCGGGCAACTAATCAGATTTAATCCATCTGAATCATAATCAACAACTGTTCTAACTCTTCCTTTAGTTATATCTTCAAGCATTTGTCTTCCCGCATGAACCTCCTTAGTTTTTTCTAAGTTTGGTAATGTAAGTGAAACTCTAATTGTATCACCAATTCCTCTACTAATAAGCTGTTCAAAAGCAATTTGCGTTTTAATAATGCCGTTTGGAGGCATGCCGGCTTCAGTAACGCCCAAGTGTAATGGTATATTTGGAAGCTGTTCTGCAAATCTGCGATTTAGTTCTATTACTTTATATGGGTCGGAATCTTTTAATGAAACACAATAACGAGTAAATCCAATCCTGTCCAATAATGCGCAGTGATAAAATGCACTTTCCAGCATTGGGGTGATTTTATCATTTGAAGGGTGTTTCTCTTTTATTACAGGATCAACAGAGCCACAATTAATTCCAACACGAATAGCACAGTCATTTTCAGCTGCAATTTCTGCAATAAATTTTACTTTATTTTGCCAGGATTTTTCCTTTTCGTGATGATGTAAATGCCCTGGATTATACCGTATTTTATCTACATATGGTGCGACTAATTTCGCTAATCTGTAGTTCTCTTGTAAATCTACACTCAAACTGACTTCTGTTTTTTCTCTGATTTTTACAAGAGATGCAACATCTCTTTTACTATCTATTGCAACCCTAACTATATCTGCTCCTGCTTCTTCTAATAAAAGTATTTGTTCAATAGTAGAATCTATATTTTGTGTTCTTGTAGAAGCCATACTTTGAATAGCTATTGGATTATAATCGCCAATAGTTATTAAGCCTATTTTTACAGCGCGAGTTGGGTTTCTGACAATTTGTTTCATAATCTTCTAATGAGCGCGGAATATATATAATTTTAGTTGATTATAATTATCCCTTCACAACCGCCAATGGTTTCAATCTCATTCTTATGAATCTATAAAAGCTCTCATTCTATATCTACCGAGCTCTACAATTGTT
>CAYIGH010000010.1:0-32183 GCA_964362915.1 Candidatus Woesearchaeota archaeon
GAATCAAAGCTCCAGTAGCACCCTTATAATCTACATCAAGAAGAGGATGTGTCAATGCCTGTCGCACTGCTTCATCAACTCTAGCTGTTGTATCAGATTCTCCTACTCCAATAACTGCCACATCGCCATTCTTCATAATTGCAGATACGTCGGCATAGTCCAAGTTAATCAATGAGGGCAAAGTAATTGTTTCTACAATACCTTTAATCATTGTACTGACTAATTCGTTCGCAACTGCAAAAGCTTGCTCCATAGGCAAATTTCCTGCAATATCAACTAATCTATTATTATCAATAAGAATAGCTGTATCAACAACTTCAGTTAATTCCTGCAGTCCAAATTCTGCCTTGTCTTGTCTGGCTTTTTCACAGTCAAAGGGCATAGTCGCTACAGCAATAACAACTGCACCAGACTCTTTAGCTAATTGAGCAATTACTGGCGCTGCTCCAGTTCCTGTACCGCCTCCAAGGCCGACATTAATAAAAACCATGTCAGCTCCGCCGGCAGCTCTCTTTAATTCAGAAAGAGATTCTTTAGCAGCCTCTCTTCCTTTTTGAGGATATCCTCCGCAGCCAAGGCCTCTCGTAAGTTCTTTTCCTATCAAAACTTTCTCATCTGCCTTAGTAATGCTTAAATGAAGTGCATCAGTATTAACACCGTAAATAGTTGCCCCGTTTATCCCCTTATTAAACAGCCAGGTTACAGCATTGCATCCTGCACCGCCAACACCAAAAACCTTGATATTAGCTTTGCCAGCGCGCAATTCATCGAAATTTATGCTATGAGTCTCAGCATGTTGTAAAGCCTCCTTTGCAAAATCTAAAACCATCTTAGAAACCTCCTTTCACTTTTTACAATAACCATAAAAAATAAACAAAGAACTACTTTAAATATTTGACTATACTGCAATGTAATAGAAAAGTGACAATATTAAGATAGAATTAATAAAAAATAATAATTTTTAATCACAATAATCTATTAAAAGACAGTTTTCAATCAATACAAAATGAATAAAATATCATACGAACCAAAAATAGATAAAACCTATGAATTAGATAATTCTAAATTTTCTCCAATAACTCCGCCCTTAGCCCAGCATCTCTGCACAATTTAACAAATTTTTCAGCATCTTCTTTAGTCCCTGCAACGCCTGCCCCATAATGCATTGGTATAACTAAAGCAGGTTTAATTAAATTTGCAACCTCAAATGCTTCGTCAGCATCCATAACATACTTTCCTGAAACAGGCAATAAAGCAACAAACTCTGTACCATGCTTCCCATACCCAGTCAATTTTTCCATTTCAGGAATCTTATCTGTATCCCCAGAATGATAAATTACCAAATCATTAACCTTGATTAAATAACCAAGCCATCCTTCATTCTTAGGATGATATTCTTTATTAATATTATAAGCAGGCAAAGTCTCAATTTTAACATTCCCGAACTCAAGCTTATCCCCGACTTCAACAATCTGCATCTCTACACCTTCAATTTTCGTGATCTTACTCTGCCCATCTGGGGGGATAACTATTATAGTTCCTTCCTTAGATAGCTTTGAGATATCTTTTATGCTACAATGATCATAATGACTGTGTGTTATCAATATTAAATCAACTTTTTCCACATTGTCAGAGATATTGTAAGGATCAATCGCTATCTTCTTGCTAACTCCATTTCTAACTAAAAATCCAGAATGCCCTAAAAACTGAATATCCGAACCCCCAATCTCCATATAAATCTATCTCTAATGAAACTTTTAAACTTAATTATGATTTATTTTCGACGCTAATTCAACAAAAATTAAATACTCTCCCCTCTCTTATAGAATATGGAAAATTGGAGACAAAAGTTAAAAGAAGAAGCCGAAAAAATAGCAAAAGAATGCAATTACGAAGGCTGGAATGGTTATGACGCGCTGCCAATTAAGTCATCATCATTAGAAAACACAATAAGATTAATAAAGCTGCTACCGAGAAAAATACAAATTCCAGATATCTGCCCGGAACCAAATGGCCAAATAGGCCTTGAATGGCATCCAAAAAAAGGCACAATTCTTTCCCTTTCAGCTTATAATGACATCATTAGCTATGCTGCAATCTTAGGACCACAATGCAAAAAGTATGGTGAGGAACCATTTACAGATATTATTCCAAAAACAATTGAAGATATAATTACAAACTATTTCTCAAATAAAGATTAATATTTATAAAAATTCATCCGAAATATCCCTAAATATTATTTATTAATTCCTTCTGCGATTTTTGCTGCATCCTTCCCCATCCTAGAACCAATAATTACCGCCTCTACATCACTTTTAGGAAGAAGTAAAAATAATGTCTCTTTATCAATAAATCCTTTATTATACAAATCTGCAAAAAATAACAAATTTTCTCTAAACACTTTATCTTTTACATAATATCCAATTTTATGTAAGCACAAGAGAGTATATATTTATTTCTATAGAAAAATTTCATTGTAGTATCCTTAATTAGCTGGAATAGTCTCTTCAATAGCAATGGAAAGAGACATAACAAAGAAAAGGGAATACACAATAAAAAAGAATAAAGAAGGATGGACAGGATATAGAATCGCTAATCACTTATGTTTGCCAATAAGCACAATCTATTCTTGGATAGGTAAATATCAAAACTGTAATATAGATGACATGTCTAATAAGATCACTAGAACTAAAATGCCAATTGATGAAAAGACAAGGAAGTTTGTAGCCAGACTTAGAAATAAATGGAATTGGAGGCCAGTAAGGATAGAAGGATACATAAGAAAGAACAAACCAGAAGGAATAACTCCAATAGGGCACAATAAGATTTATGATATTCTTGTTAAGGAAAGATTGAATATGCCCATAGACTTTGTAAGAAAAACATGGGGAACTAAAAGATTTGAAAGAGATCATTCAAACAGCTTATGGCAAACGGACTTCAAGCTCCTCGATAATGATAATTGGATTTGCACTTTCTTAGATGATCATAGTAGATTCCTAACAGGAGGAAAAGAGTTTAATGAAGATCCAACAACAGAAATAGCTTTAGAAATATTTGAAAAAGCCGGGAAGAAATATGGTTTTCCAGAACAAGTATTAACAGACCAAGGAACGCAGTTTTACAATGCTCCCAAATCAGGAAAACAAGATGCATTAAGTTACTTTACAAAAAGACTTCTTGAATTAGGAACACAGCATATTGTTGCAAGCAAGAGAAGACCTACAACAATCGGAAAGATAGAATCATTTCATAGGGCTCTGCAAATGGAAGGCAATCAATTGAACATGAGTTACCAAAGATTTTTTAGCTACTGGAATAATAAAAGACCACATCAAGCTCTAGAATACAGTTATCCAAAAGATATTTATTTTAGAGATATGAAATAAATTAAGATTATTCTATGTAATCAGGGATAGCACAATAGAAAAATTTCATCCCAATCTTTCAATTTCTCTCGCAATACTCAACATCTTACCTTCTTTTCCCTTAGCACACATAACCTGCATCCCAACTGGAATTCCGCCTATTTTTCTAATAGGAACAGAAACAGCGCAAATTTCAGCTAAATTCGCAGGAATTGTCAAAGCATCAGCAGCATATACCTCTGCAGGTTTCATTTTTCTTCCTTCGCCAATTTTCCAAGGCAATAAAGGAACAGTCGGCATAATCAAGCAGTCTACTTTTTTCAAAATACTCTCAAATTCTTCTTTAATCAATTCCTTAACTTCCAAGGCCTTCCTATAATAAGCTCCCTTAAATTCAGCTTTAGTTATCTCGCTCCCCCCTAAAATTCTTCTTAAAACTTCTTCTCCGCAGCTTTCTTCTATTTTCTTCCCATATCTCCTTCCGTCAAATCTTCTGGTTGCAGAAAAAAATTCAACATATACTAAAGGATAATAAGTCTGCACAGCCAAATCAATGTGTCCAATCTCTACATTTTTAATCGCCCACTTAAACCTCTTCCCCATTTCCTCTGTCTTCTTATTAACTAAACCTGCAATTTTCCTATCAACACCCTTTACGTCAATAATTCCAACATTGATCTTTCCCGCATTCTCCAATCTAATTTCACTAGAATCAAAACTGATTGTATCTCTCTCGTCTTTTCCTCTAATAACATCCAAAACTAAAGCAACATCCTCTACGTCCTTCCCTAAAACTCCAATTTGGTCGAGGCTCATACTCAAATCTATCAATCCATATCTACTTACATACCCATAACTTGGCTTTACTCCAACAACCCCGCAATGGGAAGCAGGATTCCTTATACTCCCCCCTGTATCACTTCCTAAAGCAACATCACAAAAACCAGCAGCGACAGCAGCAGCACTACCGCTGCTAGATCCCCCAGGTATTCTTCCAAAAGCAGTAGGATTTTCCGTTGCTCCAAATGCGCTATTCTCACCAGAAGAGCCTGCAGCAAATTCATCCATATTGCACATACCAATAATAATTCCATCCTCTTTTCTTATTTTTTCAATAACAGTTGCATCATAAGGAGCTTTATAATTCTCTAAAGTCTTAGACGCACAATTACAAATCATTCCTTTAACATTGATATTGCTTTTAATCCCAAAAACATATCCATATAATCTCCCCTTTTTAGCTTTTTTGTCTATCTCTCTAGCCTCGCTAATTACGTTATCATTTAAATGCAAAAAAGCATTTATCTTTTTATCTTCTCTCTTAATTTTTTCTAAATATGCTTTAACTTTATTCTCTACTTTCATTGGCTTTTCTTTATTCTCAACTCTAACCTTTTTACTCTTCTTCTCTTTATTTTCTCCAAGAATCTTCCTCAACTTACCTTCGCCCTCATTTATCAAAACACCAATCTTATCCTCAAATTCAACAATCCTCCCATAAACTTCCTTAGTGGAAAAGCCAATGGCATTCAATAATCTATCAATCTGCTCTTCACTTAATTTTCTCAATTCATTAGATAATTCCCTGCTTATTTTATTAATCTTAGAATTCTTTATTCCCATCATAAATCAAGAAAAAACCTATTTATTAAACTTTACTTCTCGCCCCAAACACCAACAATATTTCCTTCTGTATCCTTCGCTTGAACATAGAATCCCATTCCGCCTACTTGCACTTTTGGTCTAAAAACCTTACCACTCCACTCTTTTCACAGGCCTTCTAACGTAAACTATCTCCTGCAACTCGTAAAATTCTATGCTCGTCTCCATTTGATCAGTAAAATATCTTAATTGATAATCTTTATCTGTCTTTGGATTAAAAATTTCAATAGCCATTTCCTTCGTCTTTCCATGATCGATCAAAACATAATGAGCATCAATACTAAATTCAATGCCATCAACCTTTATTTTATCCCCTTTCTTTAATTGAGAAACTGGCTTAGATGCTCTAACATCAACCTTATCCAAATCAACATTCCCTTCAGAGTCTAAAACACCCTTTAACTTTTTAACCTCTTCCTCAGCTTTCTCAAGATATCCTTCTAATTCCTCCTCACTTTCCCCATTTTCAACTTCACCATTATCTTGAGAATCAACTTCCTTTGTCCATTTTTTCCTGCTTTTCTCTTTCTTTTCCTTCTTAGCTTTTTCTTGAATTTTCTTTTTCATTGCCATTTTTTCTTTTCAGCTATTATGCAATCTCCTTCTTTTTCAGGAGCATTTGCAAACATTCTATCATGAAAATCCCCATCACATTTCTGCCCTGTCCCCTCTTTTCTATAACCCCCTACGACCTTTTTAACCTTTTCCTCTTTAACTTTAATCTTTTCTAAAGCCCTGGCAAAACTATCAAGAATTTCTTTAGCTTGTTTTCTTATCTGTTCTTTTTGCTTTTCAGCTATCATCTTTCTAACAAGAGAGTTTATTTAATAAACTTAATCCTTCCTACTCTCCCGTCTAACATCTCCACAACCTCTGCTTTCCCTTCATGTGCTGCTCCAGGATTGATTATTATTGTCCTGCCTATTTTATCTTTTCCAGAAGACTCGTGTATATGTCCTCCAATTGCTAAAATAGGCTGATGCTTTTGAATAACTTTTTTAATTAATTTAGACCCATAATGCCTTCCCTTCACATTTTTATGTGCCTTTTTCCATGTTATCTTATCTAATCTAGTATTAAAAGGAACATTGTGCGAAACAAAAATAACTCTTCCTTTTCTATTCTCTTTCCTAAATTTCCTGAATAAATTGTCTAAAATTTTTTTGCTTTTTTTAAAAGCCCTGCTCTTTGCATCTCCCGGAGAGCTTCCGCCTGAAGCGCCAATAAAAACAAAATCTCCATATCTAAAAAAAGAATAATCAAATCTCTTAATATTCTTATATTTCCTAATTATCTTAGAAAAAAAGTCCTGCTGATCCCATGCCCAATATCTTTTCCCTTTACGTTTCAAATCAAAAACATCATTTCTTCTTGTATAATCAACATTTCCAAAAACAGTTATTACAGGAACATTCAATTTATCCAGTTTTTGAATTGCCTTTTCTCCAATTTCCAAATCCTTCAAAACCAATTGTTTATACTTCTCCTTCCCAATAATCTCCCATAATTCAACATCTTTATGATAGCAATGCTTAAACCATAATTTTCTATAATAAAATGGAAAATAATCTCCATTGGAAACAACCAAATCTACTTTTTCTTTCCTAATCAAATTAACAAACTTCTTAGGAAAATGTCCATGAAAATCTCCTAAAACTAAAAACTTCATATAAATCAAAAATAAAATTCATTATTAAACCTATCTGAATAAAACAAAAAATTTAAAACCATATAAATAATAGATAACTAATGGCAACTCAAACCGCGGAGCAAAAATTTAAAAGATTATTAGAAAAACATAATGAGTATGATCCAGAAGCATATAACTTTATCTACGAAGTCTTGGATTATACCAAAAATAAAAAATCTGAAAAGGGAACAATCCACGTTACAGCGCACGAATTATTACAAGGTTTCCTTTTTTATACAATAGAGCAATTTGGCTGTCTTGCGCAAACAGTTTTAAATGAATGGGGAGTAAAAACAACTAATGACATAGGAGAAATTGTTTATAATCTAATGGAATATGACCTCATGGGAAAACAGCCCTCTGATAGAAAAGAAGAATTTAATAATTTCTATAATTTAAAAGAAGTTTTTAATCTAAAGCCCATACCTATATATCAAGATAAAGAAAAAGAATGGATAGTTTTATATTATCCTAAAAAATTAACAAAACCTAAAGGAAAAGCTTAAAAAGCAGAAAATCTTTTAATAAAACCAAGCTTTATCCACAATTTAAAAGCTGTGGTTTTATGCTCTGTATAAAAAAGGAGGAAAATGGCAAAAGAAATAATTCTTACAGGAAAATATCGCCTGAACCCTGGAAATAATCCTCATCGTTTAAAACTTATATATAGAAAAGAAGATTACGACCCAAATTCTAAACCTAAACTTGAATTATATGATGGTGCAGAAAATCCAATAGCAACTTATAATTCCAACTACAAAGGAAACAATCCTCTAGAAGACCCAACAAATCCAAATAATTTAAGAGTAAAATTAAAAGATCTCAGCAGAAAACTAACTGATTCTGGAATATTTCCTCCAGAATTTTTTAGTGAATTAAATGTGCGCTTAGAGGAAAATTCCTGGCACCAGAATAAGAATAAACCTTAATTCTTCTTTTTCCCTTTGGTTTTACTAGCAACAACCTTCTTACCCAAATCTAATTTAATATGTGCTTCTTCCAGCTGCTTCTCGCTAGCCTTGCTCGGAGATCCGTCCATAGTATTCTGTGCTGCTTTATTCTTGGGGAATGCAATAACTTCTCTAATATCATTATATCCTAACATCGAGGCAGTTAGTCTATCCAATCCCAGACCCATTCCTCCATGAACAGGCCCGCCATATTCATACGCTTCTAATAAAAATCCAAATTTCTCTCTTGCTTCTTCTTTAGTCATCCCAATTATCTTCATAACTTTCTCCTGCAATTCAGGATTGCTGATCCTAATACTCCCGCTTCCCAATTCAACTCCATTCAATACAATATCAAATAAATCTCCCTTAACTTTTCCAGGATCTTTTTCTAAAAACTGAAGATGCTCTTTCTTAGGCATTGTAAACATATGATGCTCTGGCTCCCATTTTTTCTCATCCTTATTATAGCTAAATAAAGGGAAATCATAAACCCAGCAAAATGCAAATTCATTTTGATCATTTTTATTTTTCCTTAAATCTGGTTTGTCGCTCCCATACTTCTTCATCGCTTCATCATAAGTTAATCTTACAAATTTTCCTAATTCAATTCCTAAAACTCCCTTAAAAATATATCTATACATTTTCTCAACTAATTGCATAATATCCTCGCTTTCAACAAAACTCATTTCTAAATCTATTTGTGTATGCTCTGGCTGCCTGTCTGCCCTTAAATCCTCATCCCGCAAGCATCTTGCTATCTGAAAATATTTATCAAATCCAGAAATCATTAATATCTGTTTATATAGCTGGGGGCTTTGCGGTAAAGCATAAAATTTTCCAGCATTTACTCTAGAAGGAACAATATAATCTCTTGCTCCTTCAGGAGTAGGCTTCACAAGTAATGGCGTCTCAATTTCAATAAACCCTTCATTGCTAAAAAATTCTCTAGCAGTTTGCACAACCTTATGTCTAAATATTAAGTTTTTCTGCATTGCAGGCCTTCTTAAATCCAAAAACCTATATCTCATCCTTACATCCTCTCCAGCAATCTTGTCACCATTAATCTCAATCGGAGAAGTTTTAGACTTGGCAATAATTTCAATATTTTCAGCAAAAAGCTCAACCTCCCCAGTCTCTAAATCTTTATTCTCAGTTCCTTTCTTTCTCGCCTGAACTTTTCCAGAAATACAAACAACATATTCTAGTTTTAACTCGTGCTTTCCCATAACAACAATTTGAGTTTTTCCATATCTGTCTCTCAAATCAATAAAACTTAATTTTCCGTGTTCTCTTATAGTATCAACCCACCCGCATAACTTGGCCTTCTTCCCAACTTCACTTTTTCTCAATTCCCCGCATGTGTGTGTTCGTAACATATTACTCCAAAAAAACCCAGCTTTTTAATTCTTTTTATTCCCTAATCTTCCCAGCCAACTCAGCCAATTTCTTATCATCAGCCCTCTTATAATCATGTGAAGAAATATATCCCTCATATTTATCAAAATACTTGTCAACATTCGACTTCAAAGGCTCCCAATCTTTCATTTTAGTTCCATGCATAGGAAATAATTTAGCATGAACGTGATCAATACCAAAACCCTCGAATATCATTCCTGTCCTACCAACATCCTCCAACTTAGCATCTATTAATTTCGCAACTTTCTTAGAAGCAATAACTAAATCCTTCAAAACCTTGTCAGACAAATCAAAAGCATAACTAGAATAATGCTTCTTAGTTATAACCACAGAAAATCCTTCCGTATTCGGAAAGATAGATAAAAAAGCCAAATGCCTCTCATCCTCCCAAATTTTATGGCATGGAGCTTCTCCCTTAACTATTTTACAGAATATGCAATCTTCCATTAGAAATCTAATAAAATTAGATTTTTAATCCTTTCTCCCCTTAAATCAAATCCTTCAAAGAAATCCTAAAGGCTTTCTCTTTTCTAACTAAACTAATAATATCATACCCAACTTCTCCCTTAATAATAGCAGGGCTTAACTTAGAATAATTCAAAGAAGAAAATCTATCATAGAGTCCTTTTGACCTTATTATTTCTATTAAAAAGGTTTTATTTTCTGGATAAACTACTTTTTCGTATGATTTAATAGAACATTTTTTATTCATGCCAAATAATATGTCTATATTCTTTTCTTTAGATAAATTAATAATCTTCTCTCTTATTTCTTCTATTTTTTTATCAATATCTTCTCTTAATCTCTGTAATTTTTCAAATTCATCAATTAAACCATTATCATTGCTCATTTTAATAAATCTAGATTTAATTTTTTAATATCTCTAATTTCTATGTTAAATCGAATATTATCGCCAAAATCGTAAAGAAATTTAAATTTGTCTCCTTTCTTTATATTCATAGCTGAAATAGCTGCTCCAATTTTAAAATCATCCAATGAATCAAAAATTTCCTGCCATTCATCACATTCTGGACCGAATTTATAATCACCAATTTCAAACTCGTATAGATGCATTGGCTCTAAATCGAACTCCTTTTGAATCATACTAGATATTTCACTTAATAAAAATTCTCCATTTAGCAATAAATCCCTCTTTTCGCCTCTTAAAGACACCCTTAAACCATAAGCAATGTCTTTATACTTATTTTTCTTAAATTCTTCTAATTTATTGCCTTTATTTTCATGCTCTATCAATTCAACAATCCTATCAAAACTAAGTAACTTAAACAATTCAGGTTCACCAGACTTAACCTGTCTTTTCAAATCATCAATTAATTTCTTAGTAAATTTATCCTTTGTCTTGCTCTCTAATTCATTTAATTTTTCCTCTGTTATTTCATTATTTCTGACATTTTCCATATCATTCTATTAGGCAGCACTTTTTATATTTCTTTCCACTTCCACAAGAACATGGATCGTTTCTGCCTATTTTGACTTTCATTAATTCAACATTTAATCCTAACTTTTTAGAAGATTCTTCTATAAAATCAAGTATATATTCTTCATTTCTTATAGTCGCCGAGTCATAATCTTTGGTATTAAACAAATCAACAGTTTTTTTAAAGTATTTGATTGATTCATCGCTTGAAGATTCTATCCCATAATACCAATATCGGTGCAGGTATATTTCTGCAAGATTAAGGTAAGTTGCAATTAATTTTGGGTTTAATTCAATTGCCCTTTCATAATGTCTTAATGCATCATCGTAAAGATTATTTTTTCTTGCATTATTAGCTGCTCGTAAGTATATTTCTCCATTGAACGGTTCTTCTTTTATTCGATTAAGCAAATAATCATATGCTTTATTATATTCCATTTTTTTGTCTTCAACTGCAACCTTCTTTCCTATGGATATGACTCCTTTATCTTTCCCAAACAAAATTCTCATTTTCTTAGACATAATCTCCTGTTTTCCAATATCAGCCAGAATAATATTATGGCTGGCACAATGTTTACACATTATCTCGTTTTCAAATGAAAATGATTCTCCATCAAAGTCCCATATAAGCCCCGTTTTAATGTTCTGGCGCCCATTACAATCTTTACATAAGAAACTTGCTTCAAATTCATCATCTACAGTTCCAGATCTTTCAAAAAAATCTTCTTTTTCTTTTTTATTCATCTTTAGATTCCCGCTTAAAAACTTGTCAAACTTATTAAAATCATTAGAATCTTCTAAGAATCCAGCAACATTAGTATTTATACTCTCATTAAACTTAACAGGGTCTTTTATAATGTCAATTGTGCTTTGTATTTCTATTTTCTCTCGTTTTGATAAATGATCCATTTTTATCAGATTTTCTAAAAAAGGAACAATCTCTTTTTTATCCTGCTTATCAAAATTATAAATAAAACTGTCTATTGGCATCCAACTATCATATTTTTTATAATCTTTAATATAATCTTCAGTCGTTTCCTTCATAAAAATATAAACTAAGTCATCTTTAATTTCTGTCAGCGCTCCTACTAAAAAGATGTAATACTTTTTCTTTGTAAAATTATCTTTTATTGATTTCAAAACAGGCTTTATAGCCTTTTTTCCAATTAAAGTTATAGCTTGAGAAGCAGCCTCGCAATTATCACCAAAATCGCCTTCTTCATTTTTTTCTATAAATTTAATCAGGTGGTAAACTGATTTTTCATTCTTCACATCTCCTAATATCTCAAGAGCAAAAAGACAGCTCCATGTTTCCTCATTTTCTAAAAGAGAATGCAAATAGTCTAAAGATTTTTCTTTATAGTTAATCAGTTCTTTTATTATTGGTTCAAGTTCTTTCTTTACAGCTTCATAATCTAGCTTATAGCCCTCTTTATTATCGTATTTTTGCAACTCATCAATTAGTGTTTTTATTCTTTCTTCAGTTATTTCTATATTTTCTACTGGATTCATTTTAATAGCTATTCTTATCAAAATCTCAGGGATTTTATAATTATCGTTAGTCAACTTTAGAGATGCAATTTTGCTAGTTCTAAATTTTCTTAACCCTTTCCATAAACTTTATCAACCCTGCTTTATCTAAAAAACTATGTCCAATCCAAACTCGCCAATATCCTTCCAAACAATAGCACAAGACAAAAATACTAAGGCAAGAGCAGGCATTATAAAAACAAAACACGGAGATATAGAAACACCCTATTTAATTCCAGTAGCAACCTGTGGCACAATTCGTGGATTAGACTCAAAAATCCTCGAGCAAATAGGAGCCCAATGCATCCTCGCAAATACCTATCATCTTCATTTCAGGCCAGGAGATACAGTTATTAAGCGCCTTGGCGGCTTGCACAAATTCATGAACTGGAATAAGCCAATATTCACAGATTCAGGAGGCTATCAGGCATTTTCTCTCGGTCTTGGAACAGAACATGAAATAAGAAAAATCGGCCATTTCCCCAAAAATAAAAAGCCAAAAAAAGCAAATAAAGAAAGATTAAAAGCAAAAGTCTCGGACAAAGGCGTTACATTCCAATCAATCTACGATCAGTCCTATGTTCTCTTCACACCAAAAAAATCTATGGAAATACAATCAAACTTAGGTTCTGATATAATAATGGCATTTGACGAATGCACCTCACAATTATCAAACAGGTCATATATAGAAAAATCAATGGAAAGAACGCATAAATGGGCTTTGCAATCCTTGGAATACCACGATCCAAAACAAGCAATCTATGGAATAATACAAGGGGGTTTCTATCGTGAGCTAAGAGAAACATCAGCAAAATTTATTCTCTCCCAACCATTTGACGGAATCGCAATTGGTGGCTCATTAGGAGAAACAAAAAAAGACATGCACAAAATACTTGACTGGATAACCCCTTATCTCAACAAAGACACAAGACCAAGGCATCTTCTAGGCATCGGATGGGTTGACGATTTATTTGAATGTGTTGAACGCGGAATTGACACATTTGATTGTGTGAACATGACGAGAATAGCGAGACATGGCAGCCTCTATATCTCCCCCCCTGAAGGAAGCCAAAAAAACAAATTTATTTTAGACATAGAAAAAACAAAATACACAGAAGATACTCGTCCAATAGATCCTTCCTGCGATTGCCATACATGCAAATATTATTCAAGAGCATACATCCATCACCTCTATAAAGCAAAAGAGTTGTCCTATTACACATTGTCAACAACTCACAATATCCATTTCATGCTAAACCTCACCAATCAAATCAGAGAAAGCATTATAAAAGGCAACAACAATTTTAATAAATTAAAAAATTATTGGATAGGAAGATAACTAAACTCTAATTCCAAAATAGTTTTTTCCTTTTTTTGTTAAACGATAAATATACATTCCATTTTCAAAATATGTATCGTCATCTAATTTTTTTCTGTCTAATAAACCATTATCGATACCATATTGAAGACTTGATTTCAAAAAGCTCTTTTTCGATCCTCTTATATCAACAATAAAAAAATCTGCTTCTCCGCGAACAAAAATTCTCTTCAACATGCCTTCCAATTCTCTCTCTTTAAACTCTTTTATAGCCATAAAATATGAATTATTTCTTAGTTATATATTAATTATCAATCTTGAAGATATATAACCATCATTGTAAAATCCTCTTAATCAAAAAACCAAAATAGCAACATTTAAATATTAAAACGTATTTACGTTTTTACACGTAATAAACGTAACAAAAAATGGTAAGCATAACGCTATCAATTCCAGAAGAATTGAGAAAAAAAATGAGAGAACATGACGAGATAAATTGGTCAGCTATAGTTAGAAAAACAATCGAAAAAAGAATAGGGGAAATAAAATGGAAAGAAGAAATGTTAAAACAATTAAAAGAAGAAAAAGAGTTCGAAAAAGATGCTTTAATAATTGGAGATAAAATAAAAGAAGGAATGTGGAAAAGATACAAAAAAGAGGGATGGTAAATGGATATTGTTGCAGATACGAATATACTAATTCTATTTTTTAGACAGAATCCTATTTATGATATTATATCAAATTCTGCTTTATATAATTTAAAGTTGTTTGTTCCAGATCTTGCGATAGAAGAATTAAAAAAAAACAAGGAAGCTATTCTTAAATATACAAATAAAACAAAAGAAGAAGTAACTAAATTAACAGAAAAACTAAAATCTAATTTAATAATAATAAATAAAAAATATTTCTGGCATTATGAAAATGAAGCAAAAAGCCTTGTCCCGCATGAAAAAGATATTCCTTTTTTCGCTTTAGCATTATATCTTCAAGCGCCCATATGGTCGAACGAATTAGCTTTTCAAAATCAAAGTAAAATAAAAATACTAAGAACAAAAGACTTAATTGAAATTTTATAAATGTCAAGAACCACCCACTAAAGTAGGTGGAGTGTCTGGTTCTTGAGCACACAAGATTTGCGTTTGCTTTCTCGCGAACTAAATTGGGGAGTTTGCGCAAACAGCAAATCTTGATGTATCAATTATCTATCCCACAGCCGCCCTCTTTAAAATTTCCATCGCCTTTCTCTTATCAATCTTATTTCCAAACTTCTGAATAACCATGCCCATATAAGCATTAGCTCTCAAACCCGGCTTCTCACGAATAATCCTATCAATCTCCTCCTCAAGTTTATCATCTCCAACTTTCTCAATCTTCAAAGCCTCTTCAATGCCTTTGCCTGTCAAAATACTCCATAAAACTTCTTTAACATGGCCTGCTTCCAATTTCCTGTCTCTAACATTTTCAAGAACTTTCTCCAAAACTCTTTCATTCAGGACTTTCTTTACATCTTCAAAATCTTTCTTTAATTTAGAAGCAAATTCCTGTCTCCATAATGTAACCAGCTTCCCGACTAAATTAGCATCCTTGCCATAGACATTCATTAAAACCTCAAACTCATCTAATGCCTCGTTAGTCTCCAAAACTAAATTAATCAATTCTTCATTTAATCCTTTTTTTCTCAATTCGTCCCTAATTTCATGTTTTAATTTAGGCAGTTCTTTCTTAACGCTATTAATTCTGTCTTTTCCTATTTTTAATAAAGGTAAATCAGTTTCAGGATACATTCTGGCCCCTCCAGGAATCGGCCTTAAAAATTCTGTCTTGCCGTCCTCCAAAGTATTCCTGACTTCTCCTTTTTTCCTCTTATTCTTCAAATCCTCAATTTGCCTTTGTGCCTCCAATTCAACTGTCTTAATCATAATTCGCGGCTCTTGGAATCCTTTAATCTCAACTCTATCGTGTCCTTTAATAGAAATATTCAAATCCTGCCTTATTGTGCCGATTCCCCTCTTAACTTTACAAGCTCTTAAAATCTCTCCTATTTTTAAAGCACATTCTTTTATCTGTTCAGCTGTTTTTAAATCAGGTTTAGTAGAAATTTCAATAAGTGGAATTCCCAATCTATCTAATCTGTAAACAACTTCCTTCCCCTTCTTATCTGAAATTAATCTGGCAGAATCCTCCTCCAAAGCAATTGTTGCAATCCCAACTTTTCCAAAACTCATTTCCAAATAGCCAGCATGCGCAATTAAAACTGTCCTTTGAAATCCACTTGTATTGCTGCCGTCAATAACAGTTTTCCTCATTATCTGCGTAATAGGATAAATCTCACAATTCAAAAGCAAGGCAATTTTTAATGTTTCATTTAAAGCTTTCTCATCAATTAGATAAGGGGGACATTCGTCATACTCTAAAAGACAATTGGTATCTGAATACCCTTGATAAATAAACTCTTTTTTCAGAGAAGACTCATATTCAACAGCAATATCAACTTCCCCTGTCTCTCCAGGAACTTTATGCAATTTTCTCCTAATCAAAATATCCGGCTCTTCGCTCCTCAAAAAAGCAGGACATTTGCAAAACAGCTTTCCTCCTGTATCAAGCTGCTGATGAATTTCAAGTCCTGCTTTTAGTCCAGCCTTATTATAATCAATGCCCATTTAATTTAAACAAACTAAGAGTTATTAAAATTATCTCTCTTCATTCTATCAATAGCCCTTCTTCCTTAAATTTTCTTCTGCTATTAAAAAAACTTTGGGCAAAGTAATTCTGTATAGCGTGCACTTCATTCTTGTTAATAAGGCTTTCAACCTTAGCATATCCTCCAGGGGGATTTAATATAGGAATAAACATATCAGAAACATCTTCAACAATCTTCAATAAATTAATAACTGCCCCATCTGCTCTTCTTATATTGTAATTCTCTAATTTTCTTAATATTTTTCTCAACTGCCTATCAGGAATAAGAGAAAAATTTCCCGGAGCTTCTTTCAAAAATCCATCATTCGCACAAGCAAATCTGAAACATCCCAAATCAATATAGCCCACTCTCCCTTCCTTATAAATTATATTCGCCCTGCTATCAAAATCTCTAAGAAGCAAACTCTCAAGATAAGCCCTTTCATGCTTTATACTCTCAATAAGCCTTTTATCAATTGTTTCGCTTGTTGGGTTGGGCTCAAGTTTTGAAACAAAATAATACTTCTTGCCAGAATGATCTTTAGAATTATGCAAATTATTGAAAACAACAAGATCTTTATTCATTAAAACATAACAATCAGGGGTAATTAATCCAAATTTTCTTGCTTGTAAAGAAGCTAGTACTTCCAGAACAGGTTGATGTTCTGCAAGAAAAGGGCTGGATTTAGGCAAGTAAGAGCTATGACAATACTTAAAATAGCCGTCCAAAACTCTATTGCCTTTGCTATCATAAACCGTGCACAATCCTCCGGGGTTTGATCCTTTCTTATCACTTAGGACATCTACTCTAATTTTCATATATAATAAAATAAGCAGCTCCTTTTAAATCTTTCTAATATAACTCCTAATAAGTTACAACATAGCTCCTAGAAAAGCACAAAAAGACTTTTAATCTTAGAAATCAGATAATAATATGGAAAAAAATAATCTTACTAATCTAAAAAATCACCCATCTATCTCACATCGTTGGACATTTGGGGAAAAAGCCTCTGATACACTAACTACTTGGATGGGCTCATGGATATTCATCCTAATCTTCCTTGCTTTCCTATCAATATGGACAATATTAAACAGTTATTTTTTAATCCAATATGAATTAGGAAGGCCATGGGATCCTTTTCCTTTCATTCTTTTAAACCTTGTATTATCAAGTTTAGCAGCCATTCAAGCCCCAATTATTTTAATGTCGCAGAATAGAGAAGCGCAAAAAGATAGACTGCGTACAGAGTATGATTACGCTGTAAATAGAAAAGCCGAACGTGAAATAGAAGAAATAAAAAAACAATTAGATAGAATAGAAAAAAGATTGAAATGACTAAAAGTAAACCTGAAATCTATCAAAGCCCCATCTCCACATTGAGCCATATAAAATATAGGTATAATAAATACCAATTTTCTGGTAATTAATACATATAAATAATAAATTTTACCAATTAATTGGTAAAATAGAAAGATATAAAAACCTACAATTCCAAACAGAATAATGATTATTGAAGATTACTTAAAAAAAGGAATAATAAAAAAAATAGTTGAGACTGAAATCCCCCGATATATTAATTTTTTCAATAACTCTTATAAAGAAAACTTAGAACATTGTAAGTTTAATATTGAAAAATTCCCAAGATGGAGCATTATTTCCGGCTATTACGCAATGCATGATGTAACAAAACTTTTTCTAGTAAAAAAATTTAACATTAAAATAGACGCGAAAGTCCACAAAATAACTCTAAAAATCATGGAAGAAATAACAAAAGATAAAGAGATTCTTACATTATTAAAAATCGGCTATAAGGAATTTACACAAATGGCAGCAGACCTAACAGAAGCCAGAGAAGAAAGACAAAGAGCACAATATTATACAGGTACAGAATTCATGAAAGAAAAATATAAAGAAAAAGCTTCAGTATTCCTGCAAGATACAGTCGCTCTTTATTTGAATAAAATTACAAATCTTCTGCAAAATGAAAACTAATATTCTTGACAAAGGCCTTGCGAAAATTCTTTCTTTCTTTTTAATTAGCCCAGGCTCTAAATATAATAGAAAAGATATCCAAGAAAAAACAAAAATGAATAATATTCCATTAGATAACGCCATTCAGAAATTATTGACGCTGAAATTAATCAATAAAAATAAACAATTCTATTTCTTAAATTTTAATATAGAAGAAAATAAAAGGATTTTTAGCATAATTTCAGATGAATATAAATACTTTAATCTCTCTCACCAAATATTTAATATCTTAATTGAAATATCAGACATATTATCAAAAATTAAGGAAATTAAATCAGTTGTCTTATTTGGCAGTTTTGCAAAGCTTATCTATACTGAAAATTCAGATATGGATATCGCTGTCATTCTAGATAACAAAATAAAAAATATGCAAAAAACAGAAAAGACAATTAAAGATAGAATAATAAAAATTGCAAAAAAGAACAGAAAAGAAATTGAACTTCATTTCTTCATGCAGAAAGATCTCCAAATTGGAAAATCAGACCCATTAATTAAAGATATAATTAAAAATGGCAAGGAGATCTTGTAATTTTTTACATAAAACTAAAATTCCTCAACGCCCAATCTTTCATTCAGCTCCCCAGCAAAATTCTCAAGCATTTTTTCTTTAACTTTTCCAAGCCATCCCCTGTGGCCCAACACCCATCCTAATTTTACTAAAGCGGCTTCAGATAACATATCCTCCAAAAATATTACTCCAGCATCTGCTAATTCTCTTCCATTTGAATAAACAAAGGGATCTAATCTCCCGTTAATAGTCTGTGCAGCAGCGCAAACAACAAACCCATTTCTAATATGTTTCTTTAATGTTGGCAGCCAATTACTCCTAGATTCAGAAACAGCAACATGACCCAATCCAGCTGCTTCAACTACAATTCCCTTATACTTCAAAGCATAAAAATCCAAAATAGAAGAATCCTGTCCTGGATAAAATTTTATTAATCCTATCTTATCATTAAAATTAATATCTAATTCAGTCTTCTTTTTGTCATTTCTGGCATTATATTCTCGCAAAAATTCTGTCCTATCTGGCCAAACCTTAGCAATTGGAAAATCATTTATAACTTTAAACGCATCTCTTCTAGAACTATGCATTTTTCTCGTTTTAGTTCCAGGCATTGCATAACAATAATCATCATTAATAGATGCATGTCCTACAATCATAACTTCAGCACAATTACTCAAAGTCATTTGAGCAGCACATTGCAGATTCAAATTTGCATCGCTTGAAGCCCTGTCAATGCTCCTTTGAGAATAAGTCAAAACAACTGGCTTATTCAAATCCCGCAAAAAGAAAGACAACGCCGCACTAGTATAATGCAAAAAATCAGTCCCATGCGTTACAATCACTCCTTCTATATCCTTATCATCCAGCATTTTCTTAACACTTTCAGCTATCTTAATCCAATGTGAGCTATCCATGCTTTCAGAAGCAATCATAAATGGCACATCAATCTTCTTAACGTTAACAATATCCAAAATCTCTGGATAAAATCTAATAAATTCATCAACACCAGTAAGCCATTTAACTCCTCCTGTTACAGGATCCAACTTAGAAGCGATTGTTCCCCCAGTAATCACCAATCCTATATTCTTTAATCCCACCTTGCTTTTCAATTCAATTCTTTTTTTCTCTTCATCTCTAAATCTCCTTAGTACCTTTCCTGCCAAAATATTCTCTTTAGGAATTCCAATATTATACCCTGAATCTAATTTCAACAACATAATACTATTATCAGAACTCTCTAAAAATCTAGCTTTAATTTCATTCTTAGCTAGTCTAATCTCAACATGGTCCCCAGGGTTAAAATTTAATTCAGCCATAAAAATTACAATCTAAACAGTTATAAAAACCTTGCTAATTCCTTGAAAAGATTTATGAATTTTTAGTTGAGATTCTAATAGCCCTTCGCAACATAAGCCATTGTCTTAACATTTTCTCCAGAAACAACGCACTTCCCCTCTTTAGCAACATCCTCGATTATCCTTGAATTTGCTCCCGCTGTCTTATCCCTCAATTCTGCCTCAATTTCTTTAGAATTTTTCATATAAACTTTTATTATCTTTCCTTCTTTTAGCTTCTTGTGCAATTCTTTTATATCCTTAGCTGAATCAATTCTGCTATGTAAAAACTTTTCAGCCTTCCTGTACATTTCTCCCTGCATCTCCTCCAAAATCTTGCCAACCCTTTGCATAATCTTTCCTTCCACTACATGCTCTTTCTTTCCATTATCTCTCCTGACAATCGTAATCTTCTTAGAAGCTAAATCCCTAGGCCCTATCTCAATTCTCAAAGGAATGCCTTTCAATTCCCATTCATTAAATTTCCATCCCGGAGAATAGCCCTCCCTATCATCTAGAATAACTCCAAATTTATCTAATTTCTTAGCAATCTCTCTGCATTTTTTCAAAACTTTATCCCTAGAATCATCAAATAATATCGGTACAATCACAGCTTTATTCTCAGCAATTTTAGGCGGAATAACCAGTCCTTTATCATCACCATGTACCATTATCATCGCTCCAATCAATCTTGTGGAAAATCCCCAAGAAGTCTGAAAAGCATAATAATCCTTTTCATCCTTGCCTCTAAATTTCACATTGAATGCCTTGGCGAAATTATCCCCTAAATTGTGACTAGTCCCCATCTGCAGCGCTTTTCCATCAGGCATTAATGCTTCAATAGTCATCGTTGTTTTCGCCCCTGCAAATTTTTCTGCAATAGACTTCTTGCCAGCTAAAACAGGAATAGCTAATAACTCCTCCGCCATTTTCCTATACTCATTAATTATTTCATTCATATTTTCTACTGCATCATCTTCACTCCCAAAAACGCAATGCCCCTCTTGCCATAAAAATTCTCTAGTTCTAATAAATGGCTTGGTCTGCTTAACCTCCCATCTTATAACATTGCACCATTGATTAATCTTCAAAGGTAAATCTCTCCAGCTTCTTACCCATTTTGAATAAGCATCATAAATTATTGTTTCAGATGTGGGTCGTAAAGCAAGTCTCTCGCCCTCATCTCCTCCCTCAACATAAGCCAATTCAGGGGCAAAACCTTCAGCATGTTCTGCCTCTTTCTTAAAAAAAGATTCAGGTATTAATAAAGGAAAATAAGCATTTTTTACTCCATTTTTCCGCAAAACAGAATTAAAATATTCCTGAATTCGTTCCCAGATAGAATAAGCATATGGCTTAATAATCATAAATCCTCGAATAGGAGCATAATCAGCCATGCCGGCCTTAATCACAGTCTCGCTATACCATTCAGAAAAGTCTTCACTTTTCTTTATCTTAATGCCCAATTCCTTCTTGTCTTCCTTTTCCTTTCCCATAGAATAATCCAACAAATAATTATTATTAAACCTTATCATTCACAAACTATATAAAAACATCTGCTCAGATATTATATGCCTGAATTATATAAAACAAAAAATAAGCAAGGAAAAAATTATTATGGAGCAAGACAAACAGAACAATATCAGACAATATATATAGAAAAATATAATATAATCCTTCTCGTGCAAAATAAAGACCAAGAAAAAAAAGAAAAACAAGAACAACAATCTGATTCCAAAGATAATCTAGACTCATTAATAGAAAAAATAGAGAATCAATTTGAAGAAATAGGTAATAAAAAAATAATATCTTTAGAAGAAAAAGTTAAGAAAATCAAAGACAAAAAATACATCTTTCAGGAAGATTACAAAAATCCTGAAAAAGATGATAAAATTATCTACTATCCAGAATTTCTAAAAAATAAAGAAAAATTAGATGTAAAAGAATTCCTAAATAGAGATCCAAAAAGCGGTGCAAGAATTATATATGTCTCGCAATCATCCCTCCCGTCAGGCCCAGGATATAAAGTTCTAGGCATGTATGATCCATCAAAACATACTATCTATATCTCCCAAGACTTACCGGAATATCAAAAAAGATTTGTCTATCACCACGAAGTTGCCCATGCCCTAGGCATTAGAGATGAAACCTTTGCAGATAATTATGCTGCCCAACAAGTTGGTTATCATCTGAGAAGGGCGGCTTAAATTAAAAAATCTACTTAATCACGCCCCTAATCATCTATATCATTTTCTTTAGAATCATCTTTTCCAAACTCTCTCGGATCTATACATTTTAATTTTTTTATATCTGAAATTCCCCTATTCACTTTCTTATGATAAAATATACTTCTCATGATAATAAATTATTTAAACAACATACATAAAATAATAAAATGGTTGAATTTGATATGTATTACGAATGGCCTTCTGTTTATTTAGGAGGGATTAGTAATATAAGGTCTTTTGCTAATGGTCTACGTGATTATATGAAAAGGAACTTTCATGAAGAAAGTTATGTTGAAAGGATAAAGATTGAAGGAAGAGGCCCTGGTTCTAGATTAATAAAAATTACATTCCCTAATTCTGGCGAAATACTAGCCCAGC
Organism: Candidatus Woesearchaeota archaeon; assembly: GCA_964362915.1. Classification (GTDB taxonomy): domain Archaea; phylum Nanobdellota; class Nanobdellia; order Pacearchaeales; family GW2011-AR1; genus JAUSIK01. Next base: position 22,535 of record CAYIGH010000010.1, read on the forward strand.
ATGTTGAATTGCATTGTGACACTGAAGAAGAAAGATTAAAAAAAGAATTATTGGGTTTATATGAAAAAGCAGGTTTTAGACTTAAATAAATTTCACTCAACCGCGCCCTTAATCCTTCTCACCCCAAACTATCGATTTTCTCTTTCTTATCTTTTTCTACCCTCAAAAAAATCATCATAAACATTTCTTCTATGTCCTATAACCAAAACAAGAATCTGTTTTTTAAGAATTAATATTTTAATAATAGCCCTATTTTTTTTCATATATAATTTCCAGAAACTTTTATACCCTTTAAGTGGCCTTAATTGAGGATCTGAGTAAGGATTATTTTTTAATTTATATATTTCATTTAAAATAAACTTCTTTTCTTCATAGGATAATTTATTTAAATATTCTCTTGCTTTTCTAAATATTCTGATATCATACATTCAATTCTACACCCAGTTCATTAGCAACGTCTTCTATCCTACAGGTTGTTCTTTTTATTCCCTTTTCTCTTATTTCCTTTAATGCTAACTCTACTTCTTCAATTTCATCTTCACTAAGTTCCTCTTCTCCTTCATTAATTAAATTATTAACTACTTCGTCATAAGATTCTCTTTCGTATCTCTTTAGGCCTTTTAATCGCTCAAGAGTCTTCTCACTAATTTGTATTGTTGTCTTTTCCATCTTATATACTAACTATAACTACTATATAAACCTTTCTCACTCAACAACACCCTTAATTCTCCTAACACCAGCAGCCACGCTCTCTTCCTTTACAATCCTAAATTTACCAATCTCCTGCGTATTAGAAACATGCGGTCCAGTGCAAATCTCCCTGCTAAACCATCCTCTCTTCTCAGAAGAATCTAAAATAGTATAAACACTGACTAACTCAGGATATTTAGCTCCGAACTCTGCCTGTGCTCCAAACTTCAAAGCATTCTGCAAAGGCATTTCCTCTCTGATAACTTTTAATCCCTGCTTAATCTTCTCATTTACTAAATCCTCAACTTTCTTTATTTCACCATTAGTTAATTTTCTTGGAAAATTAAAATCAAATCTTAATCTCTCTGCAGTTATATTGGACCCTTTCTGTTTAATATCCTTGCCTAAAACAAACCTCAAGGCCTCATTCAATAAATGGGTTGCAGTATGTAATTTCCTCACTGCTTCAGAATCATCAGCCAATCCGCTCTTGAAAACTCCAGCCGAAGCAGTCCTGCTCAAATCCTGATGTCTCTTAAATTCCTCATTATATTCTTCTAAATCAACCTTAATGCCTCTCTCATTAGCCAACTCTTCTGTCATCTCAATTGGAAATCCATAACTCTGAAAAAGCAAAAATGCCTCTTTTCCAGAAATAATTTTATCAGTACCGAGTTCATTAAATTTCTTCAGCCCTTTTTCCAAAGTTTCTCTAAATCTATATTCTTCTTCTTCTAAAGATTCATAAATAAATCTGTGATTCCTCGCTAATTCTTGATAATCAGGATAAATAGGCAAAACAGCTTTAGCAACATGAACAGTAAAATTATTATTCATTCCAAGTAATCTGCCATACCTAATAGCTCTTCTTATTAAACGGCGTAAAACATATCCTTGTCCAATATTAGAAGGCCTAATTCCTCTTTCATCTCCAAGAATAAATATACTTGCTCTCAAATGATCTGCAATTATTCTCATCGCCCTTTTATTATTTCCAGAATATTCCCTGCCTGAAATTTTCTCAATTTCTTTTATTATCGACTGAAAAATGCTAGTCTGGTAATTATCTGCCAGGCCATTAAGAACTGCTAATGTTCTATCTACTCCTCCGCCAAAATCAACGTTCTTGCTTTTCAAAAGAGTAAATTTTCCATCCATAGTCTTATTATATTCCATTAAAACATCATTTCCTATTTCCACCCACCGATCATCATCTGGGTCAAATTTCTTTGGAGCTTTTCCCTTTCCAGTCCAGTAAAACATCTCAGTAGAAGGTCCACAAGGCCCAGTCTCTCCAGCAGGCCCCCACCAGTTATTTTCCTTCTCTAAAATGCCTCCCTTCAAATAAGCAATTCTATCTCCTGCTATTCCTAAAGATTTCCATATTTCTGCTGAAACTTCGTCTCTTGAAATATCTTCAAATCTTTCATCTCCTCCAAATACACTAACAGCCAATCTTTCCCTTTCTAGCCCCAAAACCTTTGTTAAAAATTCAAAACTATATTCAATAGCCTCTTTCTTAAAATAATCTCCCAAACTCCAATTTCCAAGCATCTCAAAAAAAGTATGATGTACTTCATCCCCAACATCATCTATATCCACTGTTCTGATACATTTCTGCACATCAACAAGTCTCTTTCCAAGAGGATGCTTCTGCCCTAAAAGAAAAGGCACAAGAGGATGCATTCCAGCAGTTGTAAAAAGCACCGTGGGATCATTTTCAGGAATCAAAGAAGCCGAAGGTATTTCATGATGCTTTTTTTTCTTAAAAAATTCAATATAAGCTCTAATAAGCTCCTGTCTAGTCTTAATCTGCTTCATTATAGTCCAAAAGAATAAGCTTTTATAAAATTATTCATCCTATCTTATAATCGCTCCAAAAGTCATATATCTTAAAACTTGCTCTTTTTTCTTGCAGGTAATTTCTCAATTCATTCACATGTTCTATAGGAATTAAAACACTTCCTTTGCTTATTCTTTTGCCATTAAATTCATATACCGTGCCTAAAAATTTCTTTTTACCAATTTTAAACCCAAACAGCTTTCTAAAAATAGCTACCCTTTTCTTATCAGGCTTTATATTTTCAAAAGAAAATAAGCTATAATGATAAACTTTTTCAGCTTCAGCCTTATATTTTCCATATAAAATATATCCTGTATTCATAATAGCTCTTTTTAGGTCCTTCCATTTATTGCTATCCAATCGTCCAGCAATAATAGAAATAGAGTTTTCTATTCCTTTCAGCTTCCATTCTCTAAATCTGGCTGTATCATAATAATCGTCCAAAATCTTACTTATTTTTTTATTATTATTTTTTTTAGAAGAATCAACAAATAAGTCAACATCAGATTCCTCATCAAAATCTCCTCTCGCAACAGAGCCATGCAAAATAATTCTGTCTACACCTTCTAATTTTGACAATAAATAAGCTGTAAAATCCATCGCATATGCTATTAATTCATTTCTTTTTGTCATTTTTAAAGTCCTTCAAATTTTTATTAATTATCTTTCTTAATTGCTGAAAATTATCAATAAATTTTTCTATTTCATTATTAGGTTTTCTTTTTCCATAACAAAATACATTTCTTTTATCTTCAATAGCTTTTATCAAAGCTAAAATCTCTTTTCTGCTTGGAAATTCTGAAGGAATTCTCTTTTTTATCAAATTTTCACTTTTAAAGATTCTATGGTCTAATTGGTCTCCAGATCCCTGAATTAGATTAAGCTTATGAAGAAAAATAGCAAATAATTCTACGGCTCCTTGTGAAACATTATAGCCAATATTTCTTTGGTTCTCTTCTATTCCTTCCTCAATTGCATTATTTAAATTTTTTAAATGCTCCTGATAAGCCTTTTCGTGATCTTCAACTTTCATAATTACACCTGTAAAATTTAATTATTACATATGTAACGAAATATTTAAATCTTTTGTTTATAATTTATCAACTATAAAACTTTTTAGTTAATCTTATAAACTCATTCGTCAACTATCAAAAACCTAATTTTATATGACCGTTATATTTACTACTCAAAATTATTAATTTATTTAGAAGAGTTTAAATAATTCAATTTAACAACCACATTATGAGTAATGAAATTAAAATACCTAAGAAAAAACTTTATATTGCACTTGTAGCTTTATCTCTTATAGCTTTAATATCATCTATCTTGCTTTACATCTCTTATAATAATAAAGAAAAAATGATAGAAGAATATAAGCTTGTTATATACAATAGTCTCCTCTGCCAGTTTTCATGCCCTATAAAAGAAGCGCAATTTGAAGATCAAAAACAATTAGTTCCAGATGCTGCCTGCATCAAAACATGCACGGAAAAGTTAAAAGCAAATAACTTTACACAAAACATATACGCTGAAAAAGAATTGTTAAAAGATGATTTATTTCTCGACATTGATCAGGCTATAAGCCAGTGTAAAAAAGAAAACACAAATATAGACAGCAATATCAACTATGCCTCTTATTATTCATGTAATTTAGAAAAGATTAATGGCCTTAAAGAAAAGTATGATTATCTCCTTTAATATTTACATTTTCTGAATCAAATCTCCTTCAAACTCTCCAGCCTTCTCCTAATAGTCTCAATCTCTTGCTCTAAAGTTAAAGCCTCCTGTTCTTCTGGGCTTATTTCTTTAACTTTCGGTCTCTTAACAAGACCCGCCATCTTAGAATGAGGTAATAATTTATCAAAAATATTCAATTGCTCTTCAACCTCGTCAATTTTTTTCTTTAGAACTATTTTTAATAAAAGCTCTTCCTGCCGCATCTTTTCATATAATCTCAACTTCCTTACAAAACCAAGCATTCCTAATTCAACATTTAATAAATTCTTCTCTCCGTACAAAGATTCTCTTCCGGTAAATCTAACGTATTCTGTCATTTTGCCTCTTTAATATCAAAACACAAGCAAATCATATTTATAAAACTATTTCTTTTTTCTTATAATAATCTGAACAATCCCTCCAAGCAAGGCATAACAAACTCCATTAAACCCTAAAGTTAAAATCCACTTATATACAGGAACATAATAACTGTTAGGTCCAGTCTGAATATTAGGAATTAAACTCCCAATCAAATCCATAGGTCCAATAAGCAATGGTCTCAAAACTTCAAAGAATGAATTAACCAAACCAAAAACTGCGAGAAATGGTGCAATAAATGCTCCAAAGACAAAACCTATAATTAATCCTTTTTTATTATAAATTAGCCATCGCTTAAGATTCATCTTCATCACTAATCAACCTTCTCAAATAAATTTAAAGCAACATCATTTATTCTTGTCTTTATATCCATCAGCTCTTTTTCCCAAGAATTCAACTCCTGCTCTTCTCTCATTTTTATCTCCCTGATTTTTCTTAACAATGCATCTATATCTTCTAACTTCTGTTGCGCATCTACTAAAGATTTCCTAGCAGAATAAAACTTGTCCAATTTAACAAATATATCATTGTTCCTAATACCGCCTCCTCTAAAAATCTCTTTTTCTCTAGAACTAAAAGCAGACAAACTAGGAGGTTCCTCTAATCTTGCACTCGGAGATTTAATAATAGGAGAGTTTTCCTCCATAACTAATCCAGGAGACTGTGGTTCATTTCCCTTTATGCTAGGAGCCCACTCTTCCATCTCGACTGTCTTAAATTTTTCTACATTTTTAGGAAATGTTCTCTCAAAATCTTCTTCTGAATCAGAACCCACTGCATCCTTAATTGCTGCTTGTGAAAAACCCTTATCATTCAAGGAATCAGGAAAAGAAGGCAATTCGTGCTTCTCACTATAGTGCTCCCCATCAAACTCATCATTTAGATGGGTACTAGAATCATGGTCTTCTTTTACATTAATCAAAGTAGGGCTCTTATAAGGAGGTAAATCCGGCAATAACTTCTTATCCTCTTTTTTATTCCAAAACATATATCTAATTCAGAAAATTAATTTATATAGGTTTATATTAATTATATAATGACAACAAAAATAGGAGAAGCTTTTTAATATGACATTTATTAATCAAAGCATGCGATTAGAGTTTATTAAGGAAATAGTTTCTGCGATAATAGGAAAGATAGGAGAAAAGTTAGTTAATATATTATATAAAACAAAAAATGTAAATGAATTTCTAATCGCGAAAAAATTAGGCCTTACCATAAACCAAACCAGGAATCTTTTATATAAATTGTCGGATAAAGGCCTGGTTTATTTTATAAGAAAGAAAGATAGTAAAAGGGGAGGATGGTATACATACTTCTGGACGCTTAATGAAAAAAAAGCATTAGAAACGCTTAAAGAACAGAAAACTGTCAAAATAACAGCACTAGAAGAAGAATTAGAGAAAAGAAAAAACGAGAGATTTTATTATTGTCCTACTTCAGGTCTTGAATATAAAGAAGAAGAAGCGCTTGAGCATAATTTCATCTGCCCGGAAACAGGCGAGGTTTTGCAATTAAAAAATAACGAGAATGAAATAAACAAAACAGAAATTGAAATATCAAAATTAAAATTAATTGGGGAGGAGATAACTAAAGAATTAGAAGAAGTAAATGAAAAAGAAATGAAGGATAAAAGAAGAAAATTAAAAGCTGAAATAAAGAAAAAAGAAGAAGAGAGAAGGAAGAAGAGAGAAAAACTAAAAAGAGCGAGAAAGAGAGATAAAAAAAAGGGGCGGCCAAAACTTCCCTCTATAAAAAAACATCGCCCGCAAAAAATAAAGAGAAAAATTTCTAAAAAATCAAAGAAGAAAAGATAATAATGGAATATGCATATAAAAGAACAAATAAAAATCTAGCCAATTGGCTATCTAACTTATCAGTAGTAGGATGGTTGATATTTGCAAGTGTCATAATTTCCCTAATAGGATTTATTTCTTTTGCATATGGGAGCATAGAATATCTTGCTCTTAAGCCATCCAATATAATGCAAGGCAAATATCTATGGACCCTCTTAACACACATGTTTGTTCATGGCAGTCCGCTTCATCTTTTTATTAATATGTTTGTTCTTTTCTCATTGGGAGGCTTAAGTGAAAAAATAATAGGAAGAAAAAGATTCTTATGGTTTTATATCATTTCAGGTCTATTTGCCGGCTTCTTGGCAGTTATTCTTCCAATACTTTATGGAAATACGGCCTTAGGGGTGAGAATCTTTGGCAGTCCGGATGTCTTTATGGTAGGTGCATCCGGAGCCATATTCGCAATTGCAGGCTTATTTGTAATGCTTCTCCCAAAACTAAGATTTATGATAATCTTTCTGCCGTTCTTTTCTCTTCCTGCCTACATCATGGTGCCTCTTGTTCTTTTAATAACATGGCTTGCAACAATTGCAGGTAATTTCCCAATAGGAAATGTGGCGCATTTTGGTGGTTTCCTCGCAGGTTTAGTTTATGGATATTACTTAAAAACAAAATATGTAAAAAAAATTAAAATCTTAAGAAAAATATTCAGATGAAAAAAGAAAAAAGAATAAACAAGCAGGAAATAAAATCAGATAGTCCTTTAAACTATCTGAAAAAATCAAAAAAAGAGATAAAAATAATAATAATAATATTCATTTTCAGTATTTTAATAGGATTCCTGAATGCAGAAAATCTCGCAGAAATTGAGAATCTGCTTAAAAGCCTTATAGAACAAACATCTAATTTAAAAGGAATAGAATTAATTGGTTTTATATTAGTAAATAATACATTCAGTTCATTCCTCGGTATGATTCTTGGAATTTTCCTAGGCATATTTCCTATAATAACAACAATTTCAAATGGAGTAATTCTTGGATATGTCCTAAAAAGAACAGCTGAATCAGTTGGCGTCATTGAATTCTGGCGCCTCTTTCCTCATGGCATTTTTGAACTTCCTGCAGTCTTTATTTCCCTTGGCCTAGGTCTAAAACTAGGTAAAGACATAATAAAAAACTATCTGAAAACAAATAAAAAAAATAGATCTATGCAATTCCTAGGCATTATATCAATAATACTTCCTATAATAGGAATAATAATCCTGAGGAGTATAATAATAAATGCTCCACAAAACACAATTTATCTAATCTACTCAATTTTATCCTTCGTCTTTAGCTTCATATTAATCTTGCAATTTCTAATTTTATTTTTTATAATGGACAAAAAAATAAGAAAATTCAATATTGAAAGAATATATAATTCATTAAAAATCTTCATAAAAATAGTAATGCCTCTTTTAATAATTGCGGCAATTATAGAGGGCCTTCTTATTACAGCCCTCTAGTTCAGAAAATCTTTTAAATCCCCAATTACGTGTATTAAGAATGGACTTATCAGAAAAAACATTAGAAGAAATAGATTCTTCGACAGAAATAGAAAATATGAGAAAAATAGAGGCCGCCCTCTTTATAGCGGGCCGTTTTCTGACAATACCAGAATTAGTAACATTGACTGATGTAAATCCAATTCTTTTAAAGAAAATCCTTTCAGACTTACAAGATAAATATAAAGATTCTGGCATAGAAATACTAAAAAAAGATAATCTCTGGAAAATGGATGTTGCCGCAGAATTCACGTCAATGGTAAACAAATTAGCCACTGGCTCTAGTGAATTCAGCAAAGCAGAGCAAGAAACTTTGGCAATAATTGCATACAAACAGCCCATAAAACAATCAATAATAATAAAAATAAGAGGCAATAAGGCGTATGAGCACATTAAAAAATTCACAGAATTAGGCCTAATAAATAAAAAGAAAATGGGCCATACAGCAGAACTAACTCTAACAGAATCATTCCATGATTATTTCCATGTTAATAAAGGGGAAGGAATTAAAGATGAATTGGGTTGATATAATATTCTTTTTCTATATGTTCGTCGGTCTTTATATGATGAGCCTATTCTTTTTTATTTATTTTCCTAATAAAAAAGATCTATTCAATTATCCCCCATCAAAAATTGTCCCAGTAAGCATAGTAATGCCTTGCTATAATGAAGCAGAACACATAGGCAATGCAATAGAATCCTTAACAAATCTAGATTACCCAAAAAATATGTTAGAAATAATAATAGTTGATGATAAATCTACAGATAATTCAGCAGAAATAATAAAAAAATATACTAAAAAATACGAAAATGTAAGATTAATTGCGAATAAAAAAAATTCTGGCTGTGCAGCAGTCCCAACAAATATAGGAATAAAAGCTTCAAAATTTGATTATGTCGTAGTAGCAGATTCTGATTCAACACCAGAAAAAGACGCGTTAAAAAAAATGCTAGGTTTCTTGCAGCAAGATAAAAAAACAGCGGCAGTAACCTGTTCTATAATAACAAAAGAACCAAAAACATTTATACAAAAATTACAATCCATAGAATATGTTATAATATGCTTTAATAGAAAACTTCTAGATCTAGTAGACGCAGTATACGTAACACCAGGCCCATTCGCCCTCTATAAAAAAGATATTCTGTTAAAAGTAGGTTTATTTGACACAAAAAACCTAACGCAAGATATAGAAATAGTATGGAAACTTCTTTCTTATGGCTATAAAGCTCGTATGTGCCTATCAGCTAAGGTTTATACAGCAACACCAGAAAAATTCAAAAAGTGGTGGAAACAAAGAGTGAGATGGAATATGGGAGGAACACAAACACTAATTAAATATAAAAGTCTTATATTGAAAAAAGGAATGTTGGGAGCATTCATAATACCTTTCTTCAGTTTATCCTTATTCCTTGGTTTGTTTGGTTTAGCATTATTTACATATTTATGGTCTAGGAGGTTATTAACGTCTTACCTCTCAACAAAATACTCATTTTATGCGGACACTACAATACTTAGACTAGAAGATTTAACATTTGCTCCGTCAATATTAAACTTTTTCGGAATAGTATTATTCATATTAGGATTGTCATTCACTTATTTAGCGCTAATAGTAATAAAAGAAAAAACTCTGAAGCATAAAAATATTTTAAACATAATGTTTTATATCCTAATTTACTTAA
>CAYIGH010000011.1:0-29616 GCA_964362915.1 Candidatus Woesearchaeota archaeon
CCCAAATTCTTCTTCCAGCTCGAGCCTGTGAGGTTCCGCTCCAGTCTCGAGGTCAGAAGAACTTCCCTTATCCCCGATGTTATACGCCTCGATGAGTGAAACGAGGAGAGCGCAGCGTGATGTGACTGAAAGGAGCAAGTAGCGATGGCATTATTTTAGGGTGGGAGAAAGCAGTGTGTTAGTTATTAAGGGCAGTTAGTTACAAATAAATATAAAAACATGCTAAATTAGATATAATGAATGAAGTTAAAAAACATAAAATCAAAAGAGGTATTGAGAATCCTTCAAAAACAAGGATTTGAAATTAAAAGACAAGCTGGGACTCATGTTATATTAAGAAAAGAAAATAAAACAGTAGTTGTTCCTATACATCGTGAAATAATGCCAATTGGAACTTTAAAAAGTATAGAAAAACAGTCCGGGGTTGACTTTAGAGAACTACTCTAGTAATAAGAACAGGCTCTTTTGTCTTTAATAACTCTCTTTTTTCAGGAGCTTCTTCTAACAAAAGAGAAACGCCCTTCTTTAAATTGCTCAAAGACTCATCAACATTATCCCCGAAATCGCTAACCCCTAATTCTACGCAATCCGCTACAAAAACTGGCTTTCCATCTAATTCTTCCTCATGTAAGACAGCTGAAAAAGATACTTCTTCCATATAAATAATCATAACTATCATATATATAAATATTTGGTTTTATTTTAGGAGCAATAATGTTCTTTGTTTCTTTATTATATTTTTTAGATGTACAGTAAAATGGATGACAAAGATAAATTAAAATAGATTAGTAAAATAAAGGAAGAAATAGAAAAGCTATAAGGCAGTGTGAGAAGATTTATATATAGAAAAACTCTTTTTAAGGATATGAAAAGAGGCATAGGAATAGGATTATTTATTATCTGTTTATTAGCAATTTCTATTGCGAGTGCTGAGATTTTTATTGGACAGCCAAGTTCTTCTGTTTATAATATAGGAGATAATTTAGGAATTAATGCCAGCTTAAGTTCTGGTGTTAAGAAGACAGATTATTTAAGCGCCTCATTAGTATGCAGTGGGAAGATAGTTGAGATTTATAGAAGCGCATTTTCTGTTCAGGCCGGAGAGCAGAAGAATGTTGATATAGAAGTTGGAATAGAACCAGGCATTATAGGTGATTTAAGGGGAGAATGTGTTATTGAGGTTTTATACGGGAATGAGAAAGCAGTTAGCAGACAGTTTGGAATAACTAGCGGAGTTGATGTTGATTTTGATGTCGAGGGTGTTGCCTTTAATCCTAAAGAGAATGTTATAATATCAGGAACAGCTATTAAACAGAATAGACAACCATTAAATGGATTTATTATAATAGATATTGAGGGAATTAATCTGACTGCAAGTCAGAAAGTTGAAGGAGGAAGGTTTAATGCAACTTTTGTTATCCCCGACAATGCTCCTTCAGGAAGTTATGTTATAAAAGCAATTGTCTATGAAAAAGACGGAGACCTAGTTACTAATCAAGGCGAATCTTCCAATATGATTAAAATAAATAGAATTTTGCAGGATTTGAGACTGACATTTGGCAATCTTTCTATTATTCCTGGAAATGAGTTTTTTTATAGCGTATATCTTTATGACCAGTCTAAAAGTCCTGTTGAAGAAGATGTTGAAATTATAATCTTAAAACCTGATAAGACTGTTTTTCGAAAAAATCTAATAAAATCAGGCATTAATAATAATATTCTTATAGGTTATAATTACACTCCAGGATATTGGAATATTGACGCAAAATTAGGCGAACTTAAAGAGTCTAAATTGTTTTTAGTGGAGGAATTGGAAAAAGCTAATTTTAGATTAGAGAACAATACTTTAGTTGTTACAAATATAGGAAATGTTCCATATAAGAAACCTATTGAAGTTTCTATCGGTGGTGTAACTGATGTAAAGGAAGTTGAATTAGATATGGGCGAGAGTAAACAGCTGAAGCTCGGCGCGCCAGATGGGGATTATGATATTGCTGTAAGTGACGGAGAGAATAAATATGATTTGGGCAGGACGTTCTTAACAGGAAGGGTAATTGGCATTGATAATATTAGTGATGTTCTTTTAGGAGATATGATGATATGGGTTTGGATTTTGCTTATAATTATATTGATTATAGCCATATTAATTTTAGTAAGGAGGATAAGGAAGAGGAAGTTTATAGGAAAGACTCCGCAGATTATTTCACCAGTAAGAAAAATAAATGATGATTTTTCTGATAAAATGCAAACCTCTTCTGCTATAGGCGGGGCAGTTATGGAAAAAGGGAAAAGGGAGGAAGCTTCTGTTATTGCTCTGAAAATTAAGAATCTAAAAGATTTACAAAAAACTGTGGGTGTAAATCCTCTGGAAAGTTTGGAAAAGGCGCTGTTGCGGGTAAAGGCGGCGGGCGCAAAGATTTATGTTGATGAAGATTACAGAATAATAATATTTGCACCCTCTATAACAAAAGAAAAAGAAAATGAAATAAGAGCTATAAGTGCTGCCAGCGACATACGGACAATTTTGCAGAATTCTAATAAAGTCACATCTAATAAGATAGATTATGGTATAGGAATAAATAGCGGAGAGATGGCTGTAGAATCTCGCGCAGGCAAGTTTAAATTTGTTTCTTTGGGAAACACTATTGCTATTGCAAAAAGAGTTGCTGAACATTCCAAAGAAGAATTATTACTCTCTGAGCCTATACATAGAAAGACATTTGGAAAGGTTAGGGTTGAAAAAGTCCAAGGAGCAAATTTCTGGAAAGTTAAGCAGATTATGGATAGAAGCAATTATGAAGAGTTTATTAATAGATTCCTGAATAGGCAAAAAGCGGAAAGAAAAGGTATTTAAACAAAAAAGATTTGTTCTATAAGTGAAAAAGAGACGAAATAATAATAAAGAGAATAATCTATATGTTAGAACTTTATTTTTTGGAATTTTGATAATAGTTATATTTCTTTGGATGTATTTAATGTTCTTTTCATCTGGAATACTGCTTGGTCCTAGCAGTGATGGAAGCGTGTCATATGAAAGTGCAAGATCTTTTTTAACAGATTTAGGGGAACAAGGAATAGAATGGTATTGTGGAAGAAGTCAAAGTTTTATTGATTTACAGGGAAATGTTTATCAGTCCAAAGAGCTGGAGGAACTTAAAAAAATCCTTGGAAATGAGATTCAACTAAGAAATGAATTTTGTTAGATCAAAAAGTTCTTTTCGCTAACTCCGCGCTAAAGTGCGGAGTTTGTTGAACTTTTGGATGCTCAAGATGCATTTATCCTCGGCTTTAAAACCGAGGTTTTCTGCAGAAGCATCTTGACATAAGAAAGCTTATATATTATATTTGCTTCGATTGAAAATGAAAAAGAGGCAGGTTCTCAGTTTATTGATTTTTCTTCTGACTTTTTTTATAGCTCTTTTTATCTATCTTTTAGTTTTCTTTATTGATGAATTTCTTGTTAGAGAAGTTCAACTATCCTCCAGCAGCTGTCTGAGTGAAGATCCTGCACTTACATTGTATTTTTCATTTAATGACAGCACAGCAACTGATTTGTCCGGGAATGGGAATAATGGTGTTATAAATGGTGCTGTGCCAGTATCAGGAAGAATTGAAAATGGATTTAGTTTTGATGGTGTGGATGATTATATTGATGTTGGAAATCGCCCAAGTCTAGATATTACAGGCAGTTTTAGTATTGCCGCATGGATTAAACCAAGCTCAAGCGGATCTTTTGAGGGAATTGTTACGAAAGAAGGTTCTAATCTAGGTTATTATCTTTGGCTCGGTCCTTCAGGTGGTACAAGAATCGGTTTTGGGGTTAATGGCGGAGGTGCTCAAGAGAATGAAATTATTTCACCTAGATCTCTAACTTTGAACACTTGGTATCACGTAGTTGGAGTTTTTAACGGCACAGGAAAACAGATATATATTGATGGAGTACTTGATACACAAGGCGGGAATTCTCAAACTCCAGTGAGCACAACAGGGCCTTTATACATCGGAGGATCTAATGCTGGCTCAAGTTTCCGTTTTCCAGGGGTTATTGATGAAGTAATGGTCTTTAATAGAGCATTGAATGTAGCTGAAATTTTGAATATTTACAATAACAAATTATGTGAACAGCAACAAACCCCTCAAATTTGCACTGATACTGATGGCGATGGGTATGGAATTGGATGTTCTTTAGGAAATGATTGCAATGATAATAATGCTAATATTAATCCTGGAAGAACTGAAATTTGCGACGGAATTGATAATGACTGTGATTCCCAGGTAGATGAAGGGTGCAACCTCGGGACTGTTGTTGATAATTCAGGAAGCGGATTTTCCATGCAGGGGACATGGCTGATTTCAGGAGGAGAGAATCCTTATGGTTTGGATTCTGTATATTCAAGAACTTCTGGAGATAGCGCTACATGGACAGCGACGCTTAATCCTGGGATTTATAATGTTTATGCGTGGTGGACATATTGGGATTCGCGATCGCAAAATGCTCCTTATTTTATTTATAATGGGAATATACAGTTGGGTGTTGTGAGAGTGAATCAGAGAGACATAGCCCTCGCAAGCAAGTGGAATCTTTTTGGGAATTATAGTTTTGATCAAACTGCAAAGGTTGTTTTGAATGTTGAGAGTGGTGACAGCTATAACGCTGATGCAATTCGCTTTGTGAAAGTTGGAGATCTTCCTCCTGCATGCAGTCCTTCTACAGAAGTTTGCGATGGAGTTGATAATAATTGCGATTCCCAGGTAGATGAAGGAGTGAAGCAGACATTCTATATAGATGCAGACGGTGATACTTATGGAGCTGGCTCTGGAATACAAGCTTGTTTTGCTCCTCAAGGATATGTTGCTAATAATCTTGATTGCAATGATGGAAATGCAAACCTTTCACTCTTGAAATCCTGCAGTTATAATGGAAACAGTTGCGGAAATTATCAGTTATGTGTTGCATCTTGTCCTGTGCTTCCTCCTGAGATTTGCGGGAATGGGATTGATGAAAACTGCGACGGGGCTGATGACTTTTGTACAGGTATTGCTCCGACGCTTACTGTTTTCCTGCCAGAAGAGGGAAAAAGATATAAGAATCAACTTGTGCCACTAAAGTACACTGCAAAAGACGCCTCAAATTGCTGGTATACTATTAATGGGGCGCGCACTAATACTGTTTGTGTAGTAAGCGCTTCTTTAGACCTTCCTTCTGGAACATATCTCCTACAGGTTTTTACTAACAACAGTTTTGGACAGAAGAGCGAGCAGAGAAATTTCAGAGTTCTCTTAACGAGAAAGTATAAAATTAATAGTGATTCCTTTATTGAAAGAGGAAGTTTTGGTTTGCTTGAAGAGTATACTGATGCACAACTGGGAAGTGTTCAATCTTTATCTGTATCTCTTCCTAATGTGGGAAAAGTAGAGTGGCTTGAAACTGTAGATCTTACTAAGGATGCGAATCAGATTACTTCAATCATTGATCTTGCAGGGAATATTGACATTGCTTACAACAGAGTTTGGGTGAAAAGTGAGGTGATGCCTTCACTCAATAAGAGAGCAAGAATCACTCTTGAGGGCATTTCTTTTAGGAGTCCAAGAATTTTGAGAGATGGGAATGTTTGCTATTCATGTGTTATTGAAAGTTATAGTAATGGCAGAATTGTTTTTACAGTGCCTGGATTTTCTATTTATAGCACTGAAGAAACACCAATAGTTACTGGAGAGAACGGATATTCTGGTGAAGAAGGCACTGGCGATATTTATGGAATAGATGATGCTGTTGGTGTAGTAGATACAGAATCTGAATTGCAGAATATTTTAGTTGGTGAAGAGAAAAAATCATTTAATATAGTAAACGGAGAAAATGTTGTTTTGGATATAGATGGAACTAGCTATCCTGTTTCATTTGAGATAATTGATAGTAAAATAAGGCTGGAAATACAAGGCAGGAAATATGCAATTGAAGAAAGCAAGGTTCTTAGAATTCCTATAGGAAATGATGATTTATCTATAGAGGTTGAAAGCAAGAACAATCAAACTGTTATAGCTGCAAAACTAATAAGGGGAAGAACAGGCGAAAAGCTGGTTGAAGATATTTTAAGCGGTAGGAAAAAAGTTAAATATGGTTTGATATCTGCCCTTGTTGCAATTGCCCTTATTATAGTAATTATCTTGATTTCTATACTGGCTGTGACGAGGTCGCATTCTTATAAGAAAAAAAATCTCCCTCAAAAATGGACGAAGGAAAAAAGATTTATTATAAGGAGGATTAAGGACCGTGATTACTGAGGACAGAGAGCTAACATGGAAAAATCTTTCAATGTAAAAATTTTAAAGAAAGATAAAATTACTTATGACACTAGGCGTTTTTCAGTAACTAAGCCGAAAAACTATAGATTCATTTCAGGACAGGCAACTGATATTGCTATAAATCTTAATGATTATACGGAAAAGAAAAGGCCTTTCTCTTTTACTTCAATTAATGAATCGCCAAATCTTGAGTTTATTATAAAGATTTACAAAGAAAGAAATAGTGTAACGAAAAAGTTATCTGAATTAAAAGAGGGTGACGAGTTGATTATTAGAGAGCCATTTGGTTCAATAAGATATTTTGATAGAGGCGTATTTATTGCTGGCGGGACAGGCATTACACCATTTATCTCTATTTTTAGACAGCTTAAAAAAGAAAATAAGCTGAAAGGCAATACATTAATATTTTCAAATAAGACTGAAAAAGACATTATATTGAAAGACGAGCTGGATAAAATGTCCAAAGAAGGTTTAAAATGTATTTATTTAATAACTGAGGAAAATAATCCTAAATATTATAATGAATATATAAATGAAAACTTTTTAAAAAATAAAATAAAAGATTTCTCACAGCACTTTTATGTCTGCGGACCTGTAAGATTCGTTGGAGAGATACAACATATATTGCAAAAATTAGGCGCTAAACCTGATAGGATTATTGTTGAAACATAGATGATATTGTTACTACTTTTTAGTTATTATAAAACGAAAGGTTTATAAATGTGCAGTCTTATTAAAATTGAATGGGCTTCAAAACCGAAGTTCTGAAGCCCTGTTCAACCGAAGTCAAACATTTTTATATATGAAAACAACTATATAAGAGTTTCTAACTACTTATGGGACATGATATATTAGTGCATAGCAAATATATTTATATTATACATTTCTATTGAATATTATGAAAAAGATTCTTGTTTTGTTGATAATGTTCTTTAACCTCGCCATTGTTTCTGCGGCGATTCCTCTTGATGCGGAATCTTGCTTTGATAGAATATGGGATGATGAAGGCAATCCTAAATTAAAATTGAGAGGGGATGTGAATAGTGATATACGAATTGACATTTCTGATGCAGTTTATCTTCTGAGATATCTTTTTGCAGCAGGTCCAAAACCTGAATGTCTTGATCAAACCGATGTAAATGACGATGAAAAAGTTGATATAACAGATGCTATCTATCTTCTTAGTTATTTATTCCAAGAAGGCTCTTCTCCAGAGGAAATTGACAAACCGCCATTTATGGCATTTCCCATAGAAAGGATAGATTTTAGTGGTAAACCTATAGTAACTGAATGGATTTTTGGAGATTTTCAAGGCGATGTAGTTTCTTGTGATGCATTTGCAATTCCTGTTTCATCTGATGGAACACAAGAAGAGCCCATACATCTTCTTTCTTTCGAAAGCGAAAAAAATGAAAAAGGAGAACCAATTCCTATCTTATTTGTTGAAGAATCAAGAGAGGTACTTTCTCCAAGTGTTTTCCTACCTGGCGAATATAGAATTGAAGCAAAATGCAAGGATGTCAAGGGATACGAAGGAAAAACGGAAAAGGTTCTTACTATATCTAATGGATTCCAGCAATTGGCGCATTCAAGCAAACAACCCCCTATTGAGTACCCTGACGAATATCCTTCTAATAAAAAAGCAATTTGTAGAGTAAAATGCGTCACAATTTTCCATAATTCTGGAAAAGCAAAATGCAAGGATCAAGAAATCAGCCTTGCTCCAGATAACAATCCTGACACTATTGATGTTGATAGATACTTAGAATATCCAAGAGGAGGATATTATTCTTCTGATCTGGACATAGAAAAAACTTATTGGAAAACAGGCGTTATTGGAGTTGGACCAAATTACGGATCAGTAAGTGTGGTAGAAGAAGTAAATGGAAGAGAACAAATAGTAGAAAAGAATTATATTAAAACAGGATTTATTGTTGTTGCACTTTACGAAGCTGTTGATGAGCAGGGAAATCCTGTTGAGATTAATAGTCAAGCTCCTCCGCTCGGATTATGGTGCAAAGAATACCAATTTGCAAAAGCTACAAGACATGTTGAGATGGATAAAATAAAATACGAATTTTATGCTCCACCCATTGAACCACTAAATCAAGATTCTCTTCTAACTGAGTGGACTTTGGCATACCTTTGGAACACTAATAACAAATTTAGAGGCGCTTTGAAACCTATGCCAGACATAATTAGCTTACGAAAAGAACACAAATTTGAAGCGGTTTTTCGTAATGTTATAGTTGAAATCAAATCTGCCAGCCCAAATCCTTTATGTGCTGTAAGCGCGGAAAGTGCTCCGCAGGCAGGCAGTCATTACTGCATTGATGATTATTTCCAGATTTCTGAAGGAAATGACGATTTTAAGCAGGACAGAGAAGGAGCTGCTATATTGAATAAGGTACCAATAGCTCTTTATAAGGATTTTATAGTTAATCCTCCCATGATGGTATATTTAGATATGCCAGGTAAAGAGAGTGGCATAGGAAGAACGGCATCTCAAGATTGGAATATTAAATTTATGACTATAGTTGAAGATCAAGAGGTTGGGGGAGAAGTGAGACATAAAGTAGCTTGTTTTTATGATACTGGATTCTCTTACACTGCCGGACAACAACCAATATATATGGACACATCTCTCCGTTGCAGTTGTTCCGAATTAACAAAAGAGGGCTCTAAATGGAATGTCAAAAATAGTTGGAATTGCGGTTAATCTTCAACTATCTTCTCAACATATCGCATTTCTTCTTGAGAAAGTATGTCCTGCATATATTTTATTTCCCGATATCTCTGCCGTGCTTTTTCCATAATATTTTTTTTCGTTTCACCATATAATTCTAGAACATCTTTTCCTTTTAATTCCTTAATACTTTCTAATTTGCAGGCAAGAATCATTATCCATTCCCTCTGCCTTCGTTTAACAATATCTCCAATAATAATTTCATTTTCATATTCTCGCTTATTTTGTTGTTGAAGCGGCCAATGTTCAATTATTGGATCAATATCAAATTGAATCTTATATTCTTGGGAGAGCAGTGCTATTTTTCTTTTGTCTATTCCAAGCTGTTGCGCAATAATCCATGCGTCTAAGAAATAACCTCTTTGAAGTTTCTCGCGTAAAAAATCCTCGCGATTATCCAAATAAGCATTAAAGACCCTGGCTGCATCACATTTTAGAAATTCATTTATATCACATTTTTTGACATTATGCTCTAAAATAGCTTTTTTAAGAGAGTAATCCTTAAAAAATTTTGCCTCTTTTTCAAGCTCTTGTTTAAATGAATTAACATTCCCGTAAAGTAAAAGTTCAGAGAGAGTGTTCCTATTTCTTCTGTATTTTTCTATTAAGGGCTCTTCTCCTCTTAAATCAAACAAGACCTTGCTAAAAAAATCAGGGTCATTTTTGTAATGATGATATCTCGCAATTCCTGCTCCAACTGAGATTCCTAATGCTAATATTCCTGAGTAAAAAGTTAGTTTTTTCATTTGTTTCTAAAGAAAATTGTATTTTTAAGTGTTTGTAGCAAGATTTATTAATTTAGTTATCAATTTAATAATATGGGTTTAAAAGAGAGGCAATTTTTTATTATATGATAAAATTAAATTGGTTTTTTGTAGCAACTATTGTTTTACTAGTTGTTTTTGGCATATTTGCCTTAAATAATTATAGGGAAAAATCTATGATAAGAGGAGAAAATACAGATGATTTAGGAAATGATTTTGTTGCTGGACAAAAAGAGGAATGGATGAATACTGAACTAAAAGATATTAGAACAGGCGAGTTCTTTAAGATATCTGATTTTCAGGATAGACCTGTTTTATTGGAGAGTTTTGCTGTCTGGTGTCCTAAATGCTTGAAACAGCAACAAGAGATTAAAGAACTAAGCCAAAAATTAGGAGATTCTTTTATTGCTGTAAGTTTAGATACTGACCCCAATGAGGATGAAGATAAAGTCAGAGAGTATATAGAAAGCAAAGGATTTAATTGGTATTACGCTGTTTCCCCTTCAGTTATGACTAAAGCTTTAATTGAAGAATATAGCACTGAAATCGTTAATGCGCCTTCCACTCCTATTATAATTATATGCAGGGAAGAA
This sequence comes from Candidatus Woesearchaeota archaeon, assembly GCA_964362915.1. Taxonomy (GTDB): domain Archaea; phylum Nanobdellota; class Nanobdellia; order Pacearchaeales; family GW2011-AR1; genus JAUSIK01. Next base: position 10,407 of record CAYIGH010000011.1, read on the forward strand.
GCGAGAAAATTAAGGAGTGGTATTAAAAGTTATAGCGAGTTAGAAGCTGAGATAAATAAATGCACCAATTAAAATGGCAATTTTAGATTTTCTCAATTCGTTTATTTTAGGTTTATTGACTCCATTAACAGCTGTTTGCGTTCTGCCTCTTTATCCTGGTTTCTTAGCTTATCTTTCTAATCAGTTTAGTTCTGATGAAAAAGGCATCAGGAGAAGATATGCTATGTTTGGATTTATTATATCTCTCGGCGTTATTTTGTTTATGCTTCTATTGGGATTAATTTTTACAACTATTCTCCAAGTTTCTTTAACTAATGTTATCGGAATAATTTCACCAATTGCTTTTGGTATTTTAGCTATTATTAGCATGTTTTTAATTTTTGATTTTGATTTCTTAAAGTTCTTGCCTAAGGCTAGAATTCCAATGGCAAAGAATCCTATTATCAGCGCTCTATTTTATGGTTTTTTCTTTGGCGCGATAGTTATTCCATGTAATCCTGGATTTATTGGGGCTTTTTTTGCAAGAGCTTTTATTTTTACGAATTTCTTGGATAGTATGCTTAACTTTATTCTATTTGGTTTTGGATTGGGATTTCCACTATTATTATTCTCATTGGTCTCTTCTAATTGGAGTCGGGGGATTATTGGATTTTTAACTTCAAAGAAGAGAATAATTAATTTAATTGCTGGAGTAATTATGCTTATTATATCAGTTTATTATTTGGTTTTTGTATTCCGTGTCTTTGGATGATTATAACTTAAGTTATTTGTTTATCATGGTTCTATGGAAGCCCTTCAGACATCTGTAAAAACTATAAGTTAAAAGCCCGAGACCAAATCCTAAAATAGCTACTGAACTGTACGATAATGTATAATCTTCTTTAGTGCTTGTTGAGATAAAATGGCTTAACGATAATAGTCCTAAAAAAGCTGTTCCTCCGATTATTCCTGTCTCTTTAAATTCCTTCTTAAAAATTTCACTAAAAGATCTCTTTCTGATTGCTAATCTTTCTTCTAATCTTTTATGTTCTTTTTCTTTATAATTTGTATCTAAACTATCTGCGTATGATTCTTTCAAGCCAAGAATATTCCTGTAAAATTCATCCTCTTTTTCTTCCCTCTTTGAATATTCTTCTTCTTTTTCATAATAATTCTCGAATTTATCTTCATATTCTGGATTTCCCATTGCTAATTAAAAGAATGATGCTTAATAAAAATATATGTATTTTAGAATTGTTAGAATTTGTGTAGATATTTATCTAAGTCAATTTTATCATTTTTTATCTTAACGCCCTCTGCTTTCAAGAGAGCTATCTTTTTTTGTATATCTTTTTTATTCTTGCTCGTGTAGCTGCCAATAAATCCGTTAGAGCAGATTACTCTATGGCATGGAATTCTTATTGGAAAAGGATTTGATTTCATCGCCATACCAACAGCCCTATATGCTTTTGTGTTTAGTGTTTCAGCTAAAATTTTATAAGTAGTTATTTTTCCTTTAGGTACTCTTTTAAGAAGAGCATAACATCTTTCTGAAAATGGTTTCATTTTTTATTTACAACATTGTATTTTATATAGAGCATAATAATAAATGTATTAATTAAGGTATTTGCTAAATATAGAAATAATAGAATAAATTCTGATAAGATATCATTTGCTATAAAAAAGAAAATTAAATAGTTTATAAAAAAGTAAATGAAATAATGAATTTTCATAGAAAAACTTAAGAATAGAGATAGTATAACTAAGAATTGTGGATTGAATATATTTAGATAGGAGAGAATTTCTCTAAGTATGAAAAATATAAGAAAGAATTTTATAAAATATATTATAACTTCCTTTAAATACGGTATCTTCTCAGTGTTCCCCATTCTTTATTCCTCTTGAATACCATTATTTGAGCAGCTAAGATAGAATATAAAATTATTGTATACCAATAAAAGATAAAGATAGGAACTATTGAATAAAACTTCCATTCTCTTGTTCTTATTACAGCTAATTTTATACACCATATTAATGTAAAATAGAAAAAGAATAATAGCAGACTGAAAGTAAAGGATCTGATATTTATCGATGTTAGATTTAAAGGCAGTACAATAAATGTTAAAACCTTGGGAAACAAACCATAAAATCCGTAGAAGAATATAAGGAACATCTCTAAAGAAACGAAGAAATGCTTTTTTTCAAATAAGTGCTTAGCGAATACTTCTATGCCTCCTTGCTGCCATCTTATCCTCTGTTTTGCCAGATCAGTAAGAGCTAATGGCACTTGGGTATAGCATAATGCATCTGGAGATATTATTATTTTATAACCTCTATCAAGAATTTTTGCAGAACTATCAAAATCCTCTGTTAATGTGCCTTCCTCAAATCTTTTTAATGCAGATTTTCTATATCCTGAAAAAGCTCCTGGAGTTACTGTAACTGCGCCTATTGCGCTTTGAGATTCTCTTAAGAAATGAGTGCTTATTTCATATTCCATTTTTTGAATATACCCTAATAAGCTCCTATGAGATAAAGCCACTATATTTCCAGCAACAGCTCCTATTTTTTTAGAAGTAAATTTTGCCATTAATAGCTCAACGGCTTTATGATGCAAATAAGAGTCTGCATCAATTGTAATTATGAATTCTCCATTTGCTTTTTTCAGACCGTTATTTAATGCTCTTGCTTTTCCCTGATTCTTTTGATTAATCAAACTAATTTGACAATTGGTATGCTGTTCTATAAAATTTTCAGTAATATATCTTGTTTTATCCCTGCTTCCGTCATTTATTATAATTATTTCAAAATTGGGATAAGTTTGATGAATGCATGATTTTAGAGTTTTTTCTATAGTTATTTCCTCATTATAGGCAGGAATCAGAATAGTAACTTTTGGCTTGGCCAGAGTTGCAAGTTTTCTCTCATAAAAAAAGAATAAAAGCGACCTGTAAAGAAGATAGGGGCCGTCAAATATCAGCCAGAAAAAGATTAATTCTAATAGTGTCAGCATTTTTATTCACCTATCTTCTTATTAATTAGAATAGCTTATTTATTACTTTCCCCATATATAATTTCATCTTTTTTTACTATCTATTAGCGATTAATAATACAATAGATAAATTAATAAATCATATATGTGCTACTTTTATATGGTAATAGAGGAACTTATTTCACATAGGCCTGAAGAGATTATAAAAATATCTGAACAAAGAGATTTAAACTCTGAAGATCTTTTGGAACTTAAATCTAGAACTTATTCTCCAGCAATTAAGTTACTTCGTTATAGCAAGGGTGTTAACGAGGCTGATAAAGAATTTTATGTTAGAACAGCATATAATATTTTTCGGGAACTTGACGAATGTGAAGATGTTCCTATTAAAAAAGCTGATAAAAGTGAACAAGAAATAAAAAATGAGAGAATAGGAATGATTACAAGGATTTCTTATATATGCGGAGAAGTTATAAGGAGAGATTATGCTAATGGCAGGGGAATAGAGGGTATAATTCAAGGAGATGATTCCAGGAGCGTTACAAAATGGCTTGTTGAAAATGAACCTGAAAAAATAGGAAAAGTTTTTGCTGAACATTTTGGGAAAGGTGCTGTTTGGCGGGATTTATATGAAATTAGCAAAGAAGGAGAGACAGGGAAGAAAATAAAAGAGGCGCTGGATTATAGCGTGAAGAGTATGGCTACTGGAATGATAATCTTTATAGACAGAGGACCAATAGAAACATTTAGACAGTTAGACGATTATTGCGATTATGTCGCTGGCAGAATTGGAAAGAATTTTCTTAATGAATTAGTTAGATTAAAAGATAAAGATAAAAATGGCGAACCTATAAAATTAGATAATGAATTAGCAGAACAACTTGCAAAGTTTTTACAATTAACTAATATAGCAAAGAATGTCCGTTCAGACTACGAAGAAGGACGAAGATTCTTTCCTGGTGAATGGATCCATAAAGGAATAAGCTATGAGTTTATGATGGATGGAAAAACTTTGGATGCCGGGGAAGTTAGAGAATATGTTTTAGATGGGGTTTTATCACTTGCTAAAACAAAATTAAATCCTTCAATAAAATATATTATGTCAATTCCTAATGAATTAAGTGGCTACAAAGCGTTCTGTTTATTTCCGGTTATTATGGCTCAAAAAACCATAGAAAACATGCATGAAGCTGGTGCAGAAAGAGTGTTTAGAGGAGAAGAGCATGCTGTAAAAATACCATATGGAATTAAAAATATATTGGAATTTAGTGATAAAATAGTAACTTATGAAAACGGCAAAAATGCTAATGGATGGCTGGATGAGTATAAAAAAGATCCAAGGGTTTTTTCTTTTAAGCCCGGTGAATACGAAAAATGGGCTTGTAATTGGCTGAAATAATTACATTAAAGATAGTCTCTTTATCCTTTCTTCTATAGATGGGTGAGTTGAAAATAAATCTTGGACTTTTTTCTTAAACGGATCTGAAATGAAGAGCGGGGCTACTGCTTTCGGATAGCGCCTACTATCTTGATATGAAACATGTTCATTTCTTATCTTCTCTAAAGCTGATTTGAGGCCTGTTGGCGAGCGGATAAACTTAACTCCTGTTGCATCTGCTGTAAACTCTCTTTTTCTTGATATTGCCAAAGAGACTAACTGTGCTACTAAGGGAGCAAGTATAGATGCTATAACTGCAACTAAGATTAATACTGCATTTGCTCTTTTGTTTTCACTATCTCTGCCTGCTATCCATAAGTTTCTCAGAAATATCTGCGCTATTATTGACATCATTCCTACAAGAACTGCTGTTAAAGTCATAAATCTTATATCATAATTTGCTATATGGGACATTTCGTGCGCTATAACGCCCTCTAATTCCTGTTTTGTTAATTTGTTTATCATTCCTGTTGTAACACAAACAACAGCATGTTCTGGATCTCTCCCTGAAGCGAATGCATTTATTTGTTCAGAGTTCATAATAAAAACTTTTGGCATGGGTAAGCCTGAAGCCAAAGTCATGGATTCTACTGCATGAAAAAGCATTCTATGTTCTGTTTTAGAGGCAGGTTTTGCATTTACCGAAGCAAGAGCTATTTTATCAGAGTTATAATAACTGATTAAAATATAAGATAATGAAAATATTGTCGCAAATATCATTATTATAAAAAAATAAGAGGGGTCTAAAACTAAAGAAATTACATATCCTAAAAGCACAAAGAAAATAAAAATTATTATAATTAAAAGAATAGACTTTAATTTATTTTTTTGTATTTCTTCATGGAAAGATAATCTTTCTGGCATGTTTAAATAAAGAATTTTGAATATATAAAGTTATTTTTAGCTATTCTATAAATTTAATAGATTCTTCTATTTGATTGAATACATCTTCTGATGTTTGGATATTTGAGTATGATTCTAATTGCTGGGTTCTATCTTGAGCCTCTTTTTGTTCTGTTGCTTGATTATTTAAAATAATAAATAATAAAATAAGAGCCATAATTATGATCAATATTGCTATCCAAAGAGATTTTTTCATTTTAAGCTATAGCTCTCCATTTTTGTTTTAGTTCATTAAGATTTATTAGTATATTGGATCTTTTTTCATTATTGAGGATATCTTGTTTTATTTCCTCTATCAAGGCGATTATTTCTGATGCTATTTCTGATGTTATTTCTCTTATTTCGTATTTATCTTCTATTCTTTCCTCTAAATCATAAAGGAGCAAAACCATATATTCGCGTGCTTTTTGTGCTCTAATTTCTAGCGATTCTTCTGCTAGAGATGCCCCTTTCATTCCTATAACTGTTTTGAAGCATTTATCTTTTTCTCTGCCTTCTAAATCATAACATTTTTGCTGTTGTACTTTTTTATATAATGCAATACATGCAGTTGGATTCTTTAATGCTCTGCAAGCTTCTGGAATTCTAACTTCATAATCTATTTCTCCCTCTTCATCTCTTTTATTTTCCAATCTGCATTTTATTCTCTCTTTAAGTTCTATTCCTGACTCGCATTCTGCTGGTTTATTTTGTTGCGAGTTTTTTTGAGATGGTGTTATGGTGGGCGAGGGTATTGGAGACTGCTGGGGAGTTTGTGTCGGAGTAGGTGTTGATGTTTCTTCCGGAATTGTGCTTGAGCCTGCTGCATAAACTAGGATAGAGGTTAGGAATAATGCCAAAGTAAATATAAAAATAATTATTATCGCATTGCTTTTCATTTTTATTCAAATTCAACTTTGGGAACTGCTTTTGCTTCTGCAGGGATTTCTAGGAATTCTTTCCTCTGCTTTCTATAAAGTCCTGCGAAGAAAGCTCCTGGGAATGTGGCTACTGCATTATTAAATGATAAAATTGAGTCATTATAATATTGTCTTGCATAGGCAATTTTATCTTCAATAGCTGATAATTCCTGTTGTAAATGAAGGAAATTCTCATTCGCTCTCAATTGTGGATAATTCTCTGCCAAGGCAAAGATTGATTTAAGGGCATTTTGTAGTGCTGAACCTGCTTTTACTTTTTCAGGCATACTCTGCGCTGATAATAATGCTTTTCGGGCATTTGTAACTTCTGTTATTATCTTTTTTTCATGCTTTGCATAGCCCTTAACAGTTTCAATTAAATTAGGAACTAAATCTGCTCTTTTCTTTAATTGAACATCTATTTGCGATAAAGAATTGTCAATTCTATTTCCCAGGACTACGAATCTATTGAAATAATATATAAAAGCAAGTATTATTAGAGCCACTACTCCTATTATTATCCATGTTAATAAAGCCATAATTATTTTTAGTTATTATAGGTTATAAATGTTTTGCTGATTTCATTGATAAACGAAAGAAATAAAAACAAATTAAATGTATCTAGATTATGGAAAAAAGAAATAAAGTTATTACTACATTTATATTTGCTATTTTATTAATAAGTTTATTATATCTTTTTTCTGACTGGATTTCAAAAACTACAGGCTATTTGGTAGAAGATAATCCGGATAAAGATCTGGCTAAATGCCTTTCTAGCAAAGGAGCCAAGCTATACGGCTCTAAAACTTGCCCTGATTGTATTAAACAAAAAAAGCTTTTTGGAGATGAGGCATTTAGTTTTATTAATTATATTGAATGTTCCAAAAATCCTCTGGCTTGTTCAGATATAGGAAGCGTGCCAGCTTGGGATATTAATGGGGAATTAGTTTATGGCATTAAGAATTTGGATGAATTGAGGATATTGGCTAAATGCTAATAGTATCAAAACATACTTAGGGTTAGAAATTATTCTTTGAGACTATATAAAAAGTATTCTCTGGTGTTATTTTTTTATTGCGAGCGCATTTAGAGTAAAGAGGAGTTAAAAGGTGCTCATCTAAACAATACTTTAAAGCATTCTGTGCCAAAGCATTATCTTGTGGATCTTTTATTATACTTCTTAAGAGCATGGCTTCGTTTACTAAACCTTTTCTTTCGACGTGTTCTACAAATTGCGTGGCTAGATTTTCTATCTCTGATTTATTTATATTATTATTCATATCTAAAAAATGAGAAAATAGGGTATAAAAAGCTTGTCTTTTTAAAGAGAATGTTTATAAATATCTATAATTTTATTGAATAGATAAAAATGAGAATAATAACATTGCATTGTGATTATATAAAGTTTAAACCTCTAAAGAAGGCTATTAAAAATGCTGAGGAATTAAAAACGAAAGAGGAACAAAAAATAGAAGAGCCCTTGGTTGTTTTAACTGCTATTGAAAGGGGAGATAATGACAAAACTGTCAAAGAATTAATTGATGCTGTAAATAAGACAGCCCACGATGTTAAGACAAAGAATATTGTTTTATATCCATATGCACATTTGTCATCAAACTTAGCTAATCCTGATACTGCCTTGGAATATTTGAGTGAAGCAGAACATACTTTGCAAAAAGAGGGATTCAATGTTACAAGAGCTCCTTTTGGACACTACAAAGAATTTGAATTGAAATGCAAAGGACATCCTTTGTCTGAATTGTCAAAAGAGTTTCATCCGACCTTGAAGAAAGGCGAAATTGGAAAGCTTATTCGGGAAAGAGATGAAGAGGGCTATGATCCTAAACAACTTTTGAGGGAAATTTCTAGGTCAAAATTAGACACTTCTAAATTAAAAGAAAATGATCATAGAATTTTGGGGCAAAAACTTGATTTGTTTAGTTTTAATGAGACTGCTCCTGGACAGGTTTTCTGGCATAAAAATGGTATGATAATATTTAATGAACTTGTTAGTTTCTCAAGAGAACTGCACAAAGGAACAGGTTATTCTGAAATATTAACGCCACAAATTTTAGACAATAAACTTTGGAAGGTCTCTGGGCATTGGGAGCATTATAAGAATAATATCTTTCTCACAGAATATGAGAATAAAACTTCAGGAGTGAAACCGATGAATTGCCCTGGCATGATGCTTGTTTATAAAACAAAAACCAGAAGTTATAAAGACCTTCCATTAAGATTATTTGAGTTTGGGGTTGTACACAGAAAGGAATTATCTGGTGTGCTTGCAGGTTTATTTAGAGTAGTTAGAATTACCCAAGATGATGCGCATATATTCTGTACGCAGGAGCAATTACAAAATGAGATGGAAAGCATATTCAAATTAATTGATATTATATATAAACAAACTTTCGGTTTTGACTATGGGCTTGAACTTTCAACAAGACCTGAAAAATTTATGGGTGAGAAGAAAGACTGGGATGCTGCGGAGAAGGCCTTGGAAAATTCTTTAAAAAAAGCAAAAATAAAGTATAAACTTAGTAAAGGAAATGGTGCTTTCTATGGGCCAAAAATAGACCTGCATATTACTGATTCTTTAGGGAGAAATTGGCAGTGCGCAACTATCCAGCTTGATATGCAAATGCCCAGAAGATTTGAAATAACTTATGTTGGGAATGATAATAAAGAATATACTCCCTTGGTTATACATAGGGCTATCTTCGGTTCTATGGAGAGGTTTATTGGGATATTATTGGAACATTTAAATGGAAATTTGCCTTTGTGGTTGTCTCCGATGCAGGTTAGATTGATTAATTTTACTGATAGAAATATTAAGGCGGCTGAGAAGATCGTTAAAGACCTTCAGAAAGAGATACCTAATTTAAGAATTGATTGTGATTTTAAATCCACTACTGTTTCTGATAAAATTCGCGACTCTTCCTTGCTAAAAATACCATTTACTTTAGTAATGGGAGATAAAGAGGAAAAAAATGATACTTTAGCTGTTAGGACAAGAGATGGAAAAGTAAAATATAATGTCAAAATGAAGCAATTTATTGAAGAACTAAAAGAATTAATCGAAAAACGGAAGTAGTTCTTTTTCTAAATATTTCCAGCTATTCTATAATGAAAAGGTCCTTTTAGAGTTAGAAATAAGGTATCTAAATCCAAGTTCGAATTAATTCAGAAGTAGTTGTAAGAAAAAGTTTAAATAGTAATTCTTACTAAATAGTATATGATAATTAAGAGAGAAGTTGGAGAAAAGGGCCAGGTGGTAATACCTAAAGATATTCGTGAATACCTTGGTTTGGATGCAGGGGTGAATATAACTTTTGAAGCTAGAGATGATGAAGTAATCATAAAAAAAGAAAAGAATCCAATTGAGATAGTAGAGGATTTTTTCAATACTCCTAAAATTAAAAAGAAACTCTCAACAAAAGAATTAAAGGAAATATACGAAGAGCAATATGAATAAAAAGTATATAGACTCTAATGTTTTTATACAGGGAATAATTAGAAATGATAATAACTCTAAGGAAATAATTTTACGAATAGCAAAAAAAGAATTTATGGGCGTTACGTCTGTCCTAAGCTGGGATGAAATTGTTTTTATTGTGGGAAAATTTCTTGGCAAAGATTTAGGGATAAGCGAGGGAAAGAAATTTTTTACTCTTCCAAATATTGAGTTTGTTGACGCAAAAAAAGAGATTATTTTAAAAGCGCAAAAATTAGTCGAGAAATATAAAATTAAACCCAGAGATGCGATTCATTCTGCGACAGCTATCAATTTAAATATTAAAGAAATTATTTCAGAAGATAGCGATTTTGATAAGATTAGTGAATTAAAAAGAATCGATCCTATTAAAGTTTAGTTGCAATTATCTTGAATTTAAAGATAGCGGACAAAATGTCCAACATATTTATAATATAGCAAACAGCTCTGACAGATGCTCCAAACGCCCTTTATGTACAGGGGAAGCCGCTATCTGCCTGGAATTTAACATATCTTAATGATTGGCCGGCTCCTTCATCCATATAAAAACCTAATAGCTGGTTTACTATATGCTCATAGTATCTATCTGGATTTGTTGTTGGGTCTGGCTCAAAGATTTCGTCAAAAATTTCATTAGTCATTAGTATCCAAGAAGGGTTTGGATTTGCTTGTGTAGGGAACCTATATTCCCATCTAAAGACATCGCCTGTTCTTGATAATTTTACATCTACGTCTCTTGTTGGGGGAACAGGCAAATCTATAAATCCAAATATTCTTCTTCTATTACCACTACTTCCAACATCTCTATAAGCTCTTAGTCTATCTGCTCCATACCATTTATAATAGATTTCATCCGGCATTATAGTTGGATGCTGAGTATCTCCTGAATCATTTAAAAAGAAGCCAAATGAAGTTATATCTTCTAGTCTTAAGCCCATTTCTATAATGAAGTTTCCTGTTATATCTGTTAGATAAAAAATATCATTAAAGTTGGAAGTCAATATATTATTTGTTTTGTCTAAAGTCCATCTCTGCTGCCATAGGGGCTCTTTGGCTGCCCAGAACTCATTTACATTATCTCCTGTAAATAGGTCTATATACCATGTATTTAAAGTCACCCAGCTTGTATCTCCGCTACAATCTAATGGCTCTGGCTGATTAAGAGGATTAACAGAACCGCATAGATCGTTATTATATATATCTGTTATCTCGGTAGAGTTAAGGGCCTTATTAAAGACCATTACCTCATCAATAGTGCCATCAAACCCTCTTGTAAGAGAAGGAGCATTCCCAACCCAAAGAGATTGTGCAGCATCGGTTGCTCGAGAACCTGCAGGACTAATTCTTGTCGAGGTGGCATCTTGCCCGTTAATATAAAGAGTTGCAGCATTTCCTGCAGAAGTGCCATTCCATGTAACAGCAACAAAATTCCAGGCATTTAAAGTAATACTATCTGCAGCAGAACGCACCCAAAGAGGATTCCCGCTGTATACTACATAAAATTCTAATGCATTTGTTGTAACACTAGGCATAGCAAAAATCCACCCGTCTGCAACAGGTGCTCCTGCTGCCTTATTAACAATTCTTCCGTTATTGCCTCCTCCGCGACTTCTAGGATATATCCATGCAGTCACAGTGACTGCACCCATATTGTCAAGTGCTGTGGCAGAGCCTGCATTAATATAGTCGTTACTCCCATCAAAATCAAATCCATTTTCAATTCTTCCTGATACTGGCGTAGCACCATTTATAACACCATTATTCCCATTCCCGGACAAATCAGTTGCTGTGCTGTCATTAAATGAAAAATACAATGTAAGTGCAGGATCTCCTATATCAAAGCAACTAGATGGAGGCGGTTGAGGAGTTGTGCATTGTCCACTTGAACATATTAAACTAGATGCACATTCCTGAGGACAATCACAGCTTGCTCCGACTGAGCAGTCAAATATAGAATCGCATCCTGGCGGATTATTTGTACATGAAGGAGGATTTTGCTGCTGATCGTTATTACCTTCTCTTGTGCCCTCGTCTATTACTCTTATTTCTTCACATAATGCTTCTGTACTGGATAAAGAACAAACTCTTGGCCTATCCTGATAATCTATAACTGCAGCAACTTTGAAACTCTTTGGTATTTTATTGCCAAGATCTGCAAAGTTTATCACAGGCAAAGTCATTTCTTGAGCTATGGTGCTTGGCAAATTTTTTACCTCTCTTATTAAACTATCTCCATCATTAAAATTAATTAATAATTTAACTGTTCTGAATTCTATTTTCTCTGCTCCAGGATTTCTTTTTAATCTAAAAGTTGCTGTTTCTGCTGTGGAGTTTAATATGCATTTTGATGGTTCCAAGCGCAGTGTAACGCATTCTGTTTTAATTTGTCTGCTTAACTCTGTAATAGTTGGCTTAATATAGAGCCAGGCTATAATCAATGCTAACAGAGCCAGGGCTATTAATAATATGGTGGTGATTACCTGATTTAATCCTCTTTTATTAGACATTTTTACATGTATTATATATTATATAAGTATATAAATTTACTCTAAATAAAAACAACTAAAAACTTATAAACTCTGTTTTCTAAATAGAATTATAAAAGAGAAAATGAAAATACAACCCTATGTGGAAAAGCTGACTGCTTCTCCAGAGTACAAGGACTTTAAGAAACGATATAGTGATGCTTTTCTAGCTGCGGGTTTCTTTGTTTTGGATTTAGAGATGGGGGGCAATATTCATCAGATAGATTATTATATCCCCTCGGAGAAAAAATTTGCGGCTTTTACTTTAGATAAGGGCGTTAATGTCCAGATTCTTGACACAATAACTAATAAAATTCCGGAAAAACTTGACATAAAGACAAAGATTGACCTGGAGGCATTGCCTGGAATTTTAGAAGATGAGATGAAAAATAGAAATATAACTGAAGATATAAAAAAGATAATCGCTGTTATACAAAATATAAAAGGAAAGAAAATATGGAATATAAATTCTGTTTTGTCAGGAATGGATATTCTAAAAGCTCATATTGATGATTCTTCAAAAACTATTCTGAAAATGGAGAAGACTTCTTTTATAGATATAATGAAGAAGATTCCCATGGAACAGATGCAGATGCCCCAAGTAAAGGAAGAGGGCTCTGAAGTAGCTGCAGAAGAGATTAAAAGGTTGGAAGAATTGGAAAAGCAGATTGAAAAAGAAAAGTCAAGATTAAAAAAAGAAGTTGTGGAAAAAGAGAAAAATGACTCAAGTTCTGAAAAGGAGAAAAATGATGTTAAGAAAAAAGTTGTGGAAAATAAAAATATAAAAGTTTCTAAGGGGAAGAAAAAGGTTAATTAGTCTACTCAAAAGAATAATTATCTCACAACGATTTTTCCCTTATCCCAGAGCATTTTGGTATAGCCTTCTTGGACTATATCTTTCTTATTTATGCCTAATTTGGATATAATTTCCAAAACTTTTTTTCTTGCTAATCTTATACCATTCATTTCACATAAATACTCGACTTCCAAAAACCAACCAAGATTCTCTACAGAATTAATTTCTATATTGAAGTTTTTTGATATATTGTAAAGCTCTGTTATTTTCTTTTTTCTTAACCAATGTTTAAAACCGAAGTCTTTTATTAAATCTAAAAAAGGAATTATGTTATTGACAATGAATTCGTGTTCATTTTTTGCATGAACTCTATTTATATAAGATAATCTCTGCTTGAAATTTATTTCGTAAATCTTTCCCCTTTTTCTTACTCTTAAGCTTTTCTTTGGATAGGATTTTAGCGACTCTAAAGTATAGTAATCATCTATTTTATACTCTTTTTTTATAAAGGGGGCTATCTTTTTTATTTTTTCTCTAAACTCTGAAGGAGTAGAAATCTTTATTTTTGCCTCAACCTCTATCATATTTATAAAAATAAATAGAGATATATAAAGCTTATTAGAAGAACAATTAGATTTATATAATTATAATTTCAGGTTTAATTATGCAAGAACGAAGATATAAGCAGAATATAAGGGAAAAAATTGCTGAAATTAATTTAGAATTAAGTGTGAGCAGGGAAAAATGTGAATTTTTAATTTCAAAGGGTGTTATTCTTGGAGATAGGGAAAATAGGGAGAGATACGATTCTATTATGGCTCATTGTGAAAATTTAATTAAAGCAAAAGCTTATCTTGAAGTGCTTAATGAAATAGAAGATTTGTCAAATAAGGACGAGATATATAAAAAACTGGAAAAGAGTATAGGAGATGAACTAGAATATGTAAGGGGCTCTCTGTTAAATCTTCTTATCGGATAATTGGACTATACCTTGACGCCATCAAGAATTTAATTGCCAAAATTCTTGAGGTAGTCAAGGAGCAAATGGTCAAATTTCAGCGTCCTTGACTATTATAGAAGATTTTTATATTGTACTTTGTAGATATTATTATGCGAAAAATAACCAAGATAGTTATTATCTTTATTATTGGAATATTAGCTATACTAACTAGGCTCTTATTTCTGGATTTAAGGCCTGTTCATCATGATGAAGGGGTTAATTATTTTTTTGCAGATAATATTTTAGATGGAAGAGGATTTAGATACGCCCCTTTAAATTATCATGGGCCATCTTATTTTTTTGTTTTGTTTTTTTCTTTTTTTATTTTAGGCATTTCCGAGCTTTCCTTGAGATTGCCTGCTGCTTTGTTTGGGATTATTTTGGTATGTGCTCCTTTATTTTTGAAGTCAAGAAAAGAATATAATAAATATATTCTATCTGCTTTTTTTCTAGTCTCGCCTTCTATTATGTATTATTCCAGATATTCTATTCACGAGATACTATTTGTTTTGTTAAGTTTTGTTTCAGTATATTGTTTAATCTTGATTATAGAAAAGAAAAATTTAGAATATTTGCCTTTATTTGGTGTTGCTCTTGCTTTGTTACTTACAACCAAAGAAACTGTAATTATTATGATTTTTATAATGGCTGTTATTTGTATTTTTAATTATCGAGATTTAAAGAAAATTAATTTGAATGATAAAAAAAATATCTTTTTTTCTATTATTTTATTCGTTTTAATTTATGTTGTTTTATTCACTAGTTTTTTTACAAATTTTTATGGATTGAGTGATTCTTTTAAAGGATATGTTCCATGGACTGAACGTGGCTTTACAGAACCGGGACATGTGAAACCATTTAATTATTATTTCATGCTTCTTACAGAATATGAGCTGCCTTTAGTATTGCTGTCTATTTTTGGTCTGGGATTTGTTTATAGGAAAAGAGATAATATTTTCATTAAAAGCATGGCTATCTGGTTTATTCTTGTCTTTTTTATATATAGCTCTATCAGTTATAAAACTCCATGGCTTATTGTGAATATAAGTGTGCCTATGACTATAATGGCTTCTATCGGCATCAATAGTTTAAACAATAATAAATTAAGAAATATTTTTATTATATTATCTGTTATTTATCTTGGTTTATTTTCCTTATATTTAAATTTTGTTAATCCCTGGCAGGAAAATAATCTTTTTGCTTATGTGCATACTGATAAGGATATTTTAAATCTTATTAAAGAATTAAATAGTGTTTATAGAGAAAATTATAAAATTCTTATTGTATCTGATATATATTGGCCCCTGCCTTTTTACTTAGAGGGAAAGAATGTAGAATATTTGGACAAAATCGAAGAACTTGATTATGAAGAATATAAAAGCTACGATATATTCATAGTGAAAAATGAGATTTTTAGCAGAAGCATGCTGCCAAAGGAATATATCTCTAAAGAATATAAATTAAGAGGGGGCGAGATAGTTTATCTTGTGCATAAGAAATAATAATTAAGCGCAATCAACTTTTTCTGTTGAAATTGGGCAGACCTTTTCACCTAGCACGGCAGCAACACTAACTTGAGCAGGAGCTCCGCCATATGGCTCATTTGTTACTATACATGTCTTTCTTTCTAGAGGAGCTATATCATCACAACCTGTGGCATCTGCAATAACCTCTGAATTTGAACCCCCAGCAGCTGTTTGATAGTAGACTAGTTTTACTTTGTCAACAGTTGCCTCGCCAGGGCCATTTTCAACAACAACACTATTAGATGTTAAATCACACGATATAGGTTTTACATCAACTGTAAGGCAATTCTCTCCTGCAATCTGTTTGCCTGTTTTTTCTATTGTTGGCCGAACAAAACTCCAGACAATTACCACTGCAGCAATTGCTAAAAGTATAATAAGAGAAACTGTTACAACGTCACTCAAACCTCTTTTCTGCTTTAACATATTATGAAGGAGATTATTTAATTTATAAAGCTTTCGCTACCTATGGGCAAACCAGAACTTATATACTCCTTCTTCTTCGCCTTCAAATCTGCAGAAAAACTGCCTCTCGAACTGGATCATTTCTTCTTTTTTTAATTTAGCTATATCTGAATCTGCTATGCCTTTTATTGAAAAACCATCTGGCATTAAAACAGAGGCATTAACAAAATCAGAAACCCAATTTATTTTTGGTATATCCTTATTTTCTGAAGAAGTGAATTTTGATTCTTCTTTTAATACTATATTAAATAAATGCAGTAATCTGATTTCTTTTCCTTCTAATTTTTTGTAATCTTCTTTAGAGATATAAATATCGCCCACATTAACAATGCGCTTTTCTTCTTTGTCTGGATGTATCGGCACTTCAACTGTCTCTATTTTTGGGGCTTTTTTAATATTGAGTTTTATAGGATTTATCACGAAAGAATATCTCTGCGATTCTGCATCAATTATTTTTCTATTGATTGCATAAAGGCCTTCTATAGGAACAGTTATATCCTGCTTATTCAAGCCTATTTCTTTAACAAATTCCCTGATAGCTTTGGCTTTTATTCCTCTTTTAGCAAGGCTTTGAATACTCCATGTTCTAGGATCTTCCCATCCAAAATATTTGCCTGATTTAACTTCTTCTCTTGCTTTTGATTTTGAGATTTTAACGCCTTCTATACTAACAATGCCTGTATGGATTATCTCTGGCTTATTCCATTTGAAGATATCCCAGATATATTTTTCTATATCGCTTTCTATCATTAAATCATTGCCTCTGATTATATGAGTAATTTTGAATAGATGGTCATCAACTGCCCAGCTCATCTCTAGAGTTGGCCAGATTCTGTACTTTTTTCCTGTTCTAGGATGCTCTCTATCTGAAATTTTGAACAAAACTCTATCTCTGAATGCAGGATTAGGATGCAGCATATCTGTTTTAATTCTTAAGACAGCAAAGCCCTCTTTCATTTTGAACATCTCCTTCCATCTTTTTATCTGCATTTTAGAAGGAAACTGCCTGCAGCCACATTCTATGCCTTTTGCGCGATTTTCCCTTAATTTATCCTGTAAGCAATGGCAGACATATGCTTTATTTTTTTTTATTAATTCTTCTGCATATTTATAATAGATTTTCAACCTATCTGATTTGTACAAAATTTTTCCATGATATTTTATGCCAAGCCATTTAAATGCGTCTTCTATTAATTTATATGCCTCTTTTTCTATCGGCTTTTCTTCACTGCCTATTGTATCGTCCATAACTAAAAGCAGTTTTCCTTTATATTTTTCTGCATAGAGTGAATTTAAAATGAATGTTTTAGCATTTCCTAAATGAAGGGCACCTGAAGGAAAAGGAGCAGCTCTAAGAACAACTTTTCCCTCCTTTGCCTTTGGCAACTCTGGAAGAGATCTTTCTTTTTCTTCTCTTACTTTTACTATGCCTTCATATTCAGAGAATTGCTTCTGTCTTTCTTCTTGCGAGAGTCTATTTACTTCGTCAGCTATTTTTTTTATTTCGGGAAGAATGTCTTTAATATTTTCTTTCTTTAAGCCATGCTGGAAAAGTTTTGGAAGTATTCTAGAAGCATCTGCTTTCCCAAATTCAATTGCATTTTTTAGAGCATACGCTCTTATTTCTTTTTCAAAATCCGGCATATAATAATTAAAGAAAGGTGTTATTTAAGTCTTATTAATAGTAATGCCCGTTTTCTAATACTAATTCTCTCGAGCTAGTATTTTCGTAGATAATCAATGATCTTCTATCTGAGAGATTATTTGTTGTTATTATTGGGCCATTATTTTTTAGTGTCTCTGAGAAGTAGGCCAGATATAGGATTTGAGCGTGTTGATATTAATAAAAATCATCCATCTTATATTAATGTAAGATCTGATGCCGCTAGAAAAAATGAATATTTCAATGAGAGGATATGTGATGAAATCAGTGGTTATATATTTCATAAATTAATGAAAGAAGAAAAAATGGATGTTCAAGATGCTGCCCTTTTTGCGAGGAAATTAAGGGAGGAAGGTTATTATGCTTTTCTAAGCAGCACATCTAAAAGAAGAAGATAACATTGGCCCTTCTGCTAAAGAATCAAATCCTAATACTTAATGTTATATATTGCCTAAGACTTTTACAAAAGATATGTGCATCATAATGACCACAAAGTTTATAAATATGTACATTCTAATGTACATAAATAAAACAATGAGAAAACATGGAAAGAACAAGATTAGAAGAATTTAACCATTGGTGGATAAGTGGAAAAGTAGACGCAGAGTTAGCTTTGCCGTATAAAAGAGACCTTTATTTAGAGATAGAAAATCATATGGGGAAAAGGTTTATATTGGCTTTAGTTGGGCTTAGAAGAGTTGGAAAAACGACAATAATGTATCAGCTTATACAAAAACTAATGGATACAAATGTTGACAAGACTGCTATTTTGTTTTTTTCATTTGATGAGGTTTCAGTAAAATTAAGTGAAATTTTAGAAAAA
Organism: Candidatus Woesearchaeota archaeon; assembly: GCA_964362915.1. Taxonomy (GTDB): domain Archaea; phylum Nanobdellota; class Nanobdellia; order Pacearchaeales; family GW2011-AR1; genus JAUSIK01. Next base: position 28,909 of record CAYIGH010000011.1, read on the forward strand.
TACAAAGAGATATATAACAAAAACTTTAGGAAAGATAAAATCTATATTTTTTTAGATGAAATTCAAAAATACAGTGGATGGGAAAATGAATTAAAAAAGTATTATGATCTTTATCCAAAATTAAAGTTTATTATAAGTGGTTCAGAATCTCTTTTCATAAGAAAAAAGACTAAAGAGACTCTTGCAGGCAGAATTTTTGAGTTTAAATTGACTCCTTTTACTTTTAAAGAATATCTTAAATTTAACAAAGTAAAAGAAGACGAATTTAAATATGAAACAAAAATCAAGCCTTATTTTTTCAAATTCTTAGAGAAAGGAGGTTTTCCTGAAACATTCTCTTTAAAAACAGATAAGGATTTCAAGGAATATATTAGAGCTTTAGTTGTTGATAAAATAGTTTATAAGGATATTCCAAGAATGTTTAAACTGGAAGATCCAGATTTTTTAAGAGTTCTTCTAGAATTAATCTCTACAAATCCTGGAATGTATATTGATTATCAGTTTCTAAGCAAGCAATTTGAAAAAGACAGAAGGGTAATAAAAGATTATATCAATTATCTAAAAGAAAGTTTTTTGATAACTTTATTAGGCAATTATAGAAAGGGAAGCATAACTACTTTAAGAAAGAAAAAAAGAGCATATCCTGCAGATAATGCTCTGATTTATTTATACAAACCAAAAATTGAAGAAGATTTTTTTGGAAGAATG